>DASXDB010000241.1:0-4803 GCA_036490895.1 Gaiellaceae bacterium | reverse complement strand
GAACACGGCGACCTCGACGTTCTCGACGACGCCGTCGAGCGCCTTCTCCAGGAAGTCGACCCGCTCGGGAACGGCGAACATCGGCACCTTGTGGTGCGGGTTGTCGACGACCCCGACGACGACCCGGTCGAAGATCTTGGCCGCGCGGGTGATCACGTCGACGTGGCCGTTGGTCACGGGGTCGTAGGTGCCGGGGTAGATCGCGGTGATCATCGTTCGAGAAGAGTAAGCCGTGCGGAGCCGTAGTTGCGCGTTGTGCGTTGTTCGAGCCCGGGAGCCTCCGGCGCGGGCTCGCGACTCGGGCTCTCCCAGACGAGCAGCCCGTCATCGGTGAGCACCTTCGCCAGGTGTCGCGCGAGACGCGTTCCGTCGTAGTCGTACGGCGGATCGCAGAGCACGAGGTCATACGTGCGGCGCTCCTGCTCGAGGGCGCGAACGGCGTCGAGCTGAAGGACGATCGCCTCGACCCCGAGCGTGTCGAGGTTCGCACTGATCACACGGCACGCGTCTCGATCGTGTTCGACGAACGTGACGTGCGCGGCGCCGCGGGATAGCGCCTCGAGCCCCATCGCACCGGAGCCGGCGAACAGGTCGAGCACCTCGGCATCGTCGACGGGGCCGATCAGGTTGAACGCGTTCTCTCGCACGCGGTCGGAGGTGGGCCGTGTGTCACGACCTTTCGGCGCCGCGATGCGGCGGCCGCGGTGGGTGCCGGCGATGATCCTCACAACGCCACATGGTGTCTGACACCGGTGGTGTCAGACACCCGGCTCGGCGCCCGCCGCCAGCCGGTCCGCCGCGTCCTGCCACGGCCCGTCCTCGTCGCGGAGCTCGACCGCCAGCTCCCGCGCCTGCTCGATCAGGTCGCGATCGCGGCGGAGCTTCGTGAAACGGAGGTCGCTCCAGCCCGACTGCCGCGTGCCGAGCAGCTGTCCCTCGCGACGGAGCTCGAGATCCACCTCCGCGAGCTCGAAGCCGTCGGTGGTGCCCACGAGCGCGTCGAGCCGCGCGGCGGCGGTCTCGGTCAGCTCCTCGACGGGCCGGGAGATGAGGAGGCAGTAGCTCTGCTCTCCCCCGCGCCCGACGCGGCCGCGCAGCTGATGCAGCTGCGCGAGACCGAACCGGTCCGCCTCCTGCACGATCATGATCGTCGCGTTCGGCACGTCGACGCCGACCTCGATCACGGTTGTCGCGACGAGCACGTCGAGCTCGTGCTCCTTGAACCGCCGCATCACCTCGCGCCGCTCCGCCGTCTTCAGCTTGCCGTGCAGGAGGCCGACGCGGTATCCCTGCAGCTCCGCACGCCGCAAGCGCTCCGCCTCGGCTTCCGCAGCGCGGGCAAGCCGCGTCTCCGACTGCTCGATCAGCGGACAGACGACATACGCCTGCCGGCCCGCGTCGAGGTGCACGCGCAGCCGGGTGTACGCCTCCGACGACCGCTCGGCACCGACGCGCGCCGTGACGATCGGCTTGCGGTTCGCCGGCGGCTTCGCGATCTCGCTCACGGCGAGATCGCCGTAGATCGTGAGCGCGAGCGTGCGCGGGATCGGCGTCGCGGTCATGTGCAGCACGTGCGCCTCGCGGTTCTCCGCGAGCGCGGTCCGCTGCTCGACGCCGAAGCGGTGCTGCTCGTCGACGACGGCGACGGCGAGATCGACGAAATCGACATCGCGCTGGATGAGCGCGTGCGTGCCCACGGCGATCTGGGCGACGCCGTTCGCGATCTCGGTGCGGATCTTCTTCGCCCCGACGGACCCCGTGAGGAGGACGCAGCGGACGCCGAGCTGAGCACAGAGCGGCTCGAGCGTGAGGAAGTGCTGCTCGGCGAGCGTCTCCGTCGGTGCCATCAGCGCACCCTGGCGCTGGTTCTCGACCGCGCGCAGCAGCGCATACAGCGCCACGACCGTCTTCCCGGAGCCGACGTCGCCTTGCAACAGCCGCTGCATGGGCGTCGTCTGGGCGAGATCGAGGTCGATCTCGGTGATCGCCCGCTCCTGATGCTCGGTGAACGCGAAGGGCAGCACGCCCCGGTACCGCTCGATCAGCTCACCCGGCTGCGCGAGCGACGGCGCCGTCGCGTCTGTCGTCCGCAGCCGGGCGACGACGAGCTGGAGCGCGACCAGCTCGTCCAGCGCCAGCCGCCGCCGTCCGGCCTCGGCCTCGGCCGAGCTTGACGGGAAGTGCAGCGCGGTAAGCGCGTCCGCGTACAGGGGCTGATCCAGCTCCGCTGGCAGCGGATCGGGCAGGAAGCGACCGTGGACTACGAGCGCACGGCGCACGAGCTCCCGCAGACGCGCGGACGGGATCTGCTCGCCGGCCGGATACACGGGCGCGAAGTCGGCGGTGCGCTTCACCTCGCCGACGTCGTAGCTCTTCACCTCGAACCCGTAACGCGAGAGCCTCCCGCGCAGCCGGACCTGCGTACCTGGAGTCAGCTTCTCGACGAGCCAGGGCTGGTTGAAGAACTGCGCCGTGATCTGCCCGCCGCTGTCGTCACGGACCGTCGCGTTCACGAGCGTGCGCCGGCCGCGAAGCGGCCGCGCACGCGCGCTCACTATTCGACCTTCGATCGCGACTTCGCCCTCGGTGAGGCCGAGTTTCGCGATCGAGACCTGCTCTGCGGCGGACTCGTACCGCCGCGGCGCGTGATCGAGCAGGTCTCGGACGGTCGAGATGCCGAACGCGCGAAGGCGCTTCGCGAGCGTCGGGCCGACGCCGGCCAGCGACGAGACGTCGCGCCCGTCGAGCAGCTGCGGCGGAGTCCAGCCGCGCGGCCTCGGCCACTCGTGCTGGACCACGCCTGCAAAACCCGGATGCAGTCGGGTCATCGTCGCCACCGGGACCGAGCATAGGACCCGGACCGGACGGACTCCCTACCGATGACTTCCGGCGGCCTTTGCAGTCGAAGCGGTATGAGTGCCGAGCCCGCCGAGGCCATGCTCGAGCAGCGTGTATGCACGCTCGAGATCGTTGCGCAACCTGCGCGCGGCCGCCGGGCCGTGCTTGCCCGCGAGCGCCTGCATGCGCGCAGCGCGAAAGAACTGCCGGTGCACGCTGATCAGAAGCGAGGCAGCGATGCGCGCATCGCGAGCATCGATCCCTTCCTCTTCCAGCGCATCGGTCAACGCCTGCGCGAACGTCGCCATCACCTCGAGCTCCTTCGCACGCAGCGCCTGCGAGTCCTCGAGCGTGCGCGCGAACGCCACGAACCCTGGGTTGGAGAGCCGCGCGCATTCTGCGACCTGCAGGCGCCGGAGCGTGGTCAGGATCGACTCGCCGTCCGGGCGCGACCGGATCGACTCGCTCAGCTTGCGTGCCCGGTCGGGGATCTCGTCGAAGAAGAGATCTTCCTTCGTCGGGAAGTAATTGAAGACGGTCTTCTCCGACACGCCGGCGTCGGCCGCGACCTCGGCTACCGTGACCCGGTCGAAGCCGCGCTGGACGAAGAGGCGCATTGCCACGTCCGCAATCTGTTGCCGCGTCGCGAGCTTCTTGGTCTCCCGCAGGCCCACACCGAAAGTGTAGCGTTTTGGTTACTGTGACCGTAATCTTTCAGCGACTGTATGCTTGACGGCTGAACCCGAAGGAAGGAGTTTGATGCTCGCCCGCCTGGCACATCTGATCGCCCGCAAGCGCTGGTACGTAATCGGCGCCTGGATCGTCCTCACCCTCTTCGGCGGCTTCGCGGCCGGCCAGGTGTCGAAGCGCTGGTTCCAGAGCTTCTCGATCCCGGGCAAGTCCGCGTACGAGTCCGACCAGCGGACGTTCCGGACCTTCCACACCGGGATTCGCCCGCCGAACGTCGTCGTGTTCCACACGAGCGGAGACGCGACGAAGAGCGAAGCGATCAAGCAGGCGATGATCCGCGCGTCGAACGAGTCGCCCGGGTCGCGGTCGAGCTCGTACTTCACCACACACAACTCGATGTACGTGTCCGGCGACAAGCACACGACCTTCCTCGAGGTCTACCCCGCCGGGCAGTCGACGTTCTCCTCGACGAGCGGCGCCGTGAAGATGCGTCAAGCGGCTGCGAAGGGCTTACCCCCCGGCATCACGGTCAACGTCACGGGCCACGACCCACTCGAGGAAGCATCGACGCACGGAAGCGGTGGCGGACCGGGTGTCCTGCTCGAGGCGGTCGTCGGCGGCATCGGTGCACTGGTCATCCTGTTCTTCGTCTTCGGGACGCTGCCGGCCGTGCTCATGCCGATCGTCGTCGCGGCGGCGGCCATCCTGAACACGTTCACGCTCGTGTGGATCCTGACGTACATCACCGACGTCTCGATCATCGTGCAGTTCCTGATCGCGCTCGTCGGCCTCGGCGTCGCGATCGACTATGCGCTGCTGATGATCTTCCGGTTCCGGGACGAGTTGCGAGAGGGCAACGACGTCGAAGGCGCACTCGTCGAGACGATGACGCATGCCGGACGGTCGGTGATCGTCTCCGGCTCGACCGTGGCCGTCGGGCTGCTCTCCCTGATCATCTTGCCGCTGCCGTTCATCCGCTCGATGGGCATCGGCGGCATGCTGATCCCGGCGGTCTCGGTGCTCGCCGCGATCACGCTGCTACCGGCGATGCTGGCGGTGCTCGGGACGCGGATCAACAGCGTGCGGCTCCTCCCGAAGCGCTTCGTGGACGACGGCCATCCGGAGGACGGCATTTGGGGCCGCTGGGCCCGCTTCGTGAACCGCCGGCCGGCGATCGTGGCGGCGACCGGCCTCGTGATCGTCGCGATCCTCGCCGGCATCGGCACGCAGCTGAACCCGAACGAGTCGCAGCTGAAGAACTTCCCCGGAACCGGG
>DASXDB010000240.1:0-7802 GCA_036490895.1 Gaiellaceae bacterium | reverse complement strand
GTTCACCGTCGCCGAAGAGCTCCCACGCGAGCGCGATCGCCGCGACGGCGACGACGCCGTAGAGCGGGAGCAGGAGGTTCGCCTGCGTCGAGCCGACGTGAACCGGGATGCGCGCCGGCGCGCAGGCGAGCGTCGCGAGCGCGAGCAGCCACGGGACGCGCACGACCAGCGCCGCGCCGGCCGCAGCGGCGATCAGCCCGAGCACGGCGGCCGCCGCGAGCAGGCGGTGGTGACCGTGCGGCGCGAGGTAGATGACCAGCCCGGTGCAGCCGACCACCCACGCACCGAGCCCCGCGAGGCGCAAGTCGCGGCGGTGCGCCGCGATCAGCATCGCCAGCCCGATTGCCCCGACCATCCCCGCGACCTGTGCGGCGCCCGCGCTCACGCGACCACCACCGAGCAGACCGCGGTGTGACTGCCCACCGTGAGGTAGAGGCGATACACGCCCGCCGACTTCGGCGCCCGTAGATGGAGCGTGCCGCGGGGGAGCGTGCCGTGCCGGCCGTGGAGGAGCCAGTCGACCTGCGGCGCGTCGGTCGACACCCGTAGCGCGAAGCGGCCGCCGGGGCGTACGACGACGCGCGTGCGTGCGAGCGAGAGGTACCTCACCTGGCCGATCGCGAAGCGGACGCCGGTCGACTGGTTGCCGGCTCGATCGCGAGCCGCGATCGCGAGCACGTAGCGGCCCGGCGGAAGCGGCCGCGTCGAACCGTCCGGCAGCCTCACCTTGCCGTTCCAGACGAGCGTTCCCTTCTCCTTCTGGCCGTTCGTGTAGACGACCTGCTTGCCGCGGAGCAGGAGGATCGCGTGTGCCGGCTCGCTCACCTCGTACGGGATGCGGAACATGTCGGCGTGACCGTCGCCGTCGGGCGAGATGATCGGGTACTTGGTGGCAGGGCGCGCCACGATGTGCGGCGGCGACGTGTCGACCTTGATATCGCTCGGCAGGACGATCGTCCGATGCGAGCGCTCGAGCTTGACGACGGCGCGATACGTGCCGTCCGGCACGCCGACGCCTGAGGGCGTGAACGAGTCCCAGACGAGCTGCACGAGCTCGCCCGGCCGCACGCTGCGGTGCGAGAGAAGCGAGTCGATCTTCTTTCCGCCGCTGTCCTCGATCCAGACGTCGATGCTCTCGCTCTTGCGCACGTGGAACCGAATGTGGGCGACCTTCTTGCCCGGGTCCTTGCCGTCGGGCGAGAAGACCTGCGCCGGCTGGGTGCCGTAGATCGGCGAGCGCTCGAGCTTGGCCCGCTCGGTCAGCGCGAAGGCGGCCGCGGTGGCCGCGAGCAGGGCGATGACGAGAGCCGTCGGCAGGACGCGGGCCACGCCCGCGCGATTCTACGCGGGGTCGTGAGCGGGGACGCGGCGCGTCACCCGGCGGCGCGTCTTGAGTTCGGCAATGCCCCAACCGGCAAGGGTGATCGAGCCCAGGATCACGCCGACGAGGATGATCGTGTCGGCCGCGGGCACCTTCACGAGCTTGATGCCTGAGAGCACGAGGACGAACGCGAAGACGACCCGCAGCCCCCGCTCGGGCACGCGGATCGAGAGGTGCGAGCCGATCAAGACGCCCGGGATCGAGCCGACGAGCAGCCAGCTCATCGCGTGGAGATCGACGTTGCCGTGAATGAGGTGCCCGGCGCCGGCGATGAAGAGGAGGAGCGCGGCGTGGAGGAGATCGGTGCCGACCATCCGCGTCGCGGAGAGCGGGAAGAGCAGCAACAGCGCCAGCCCGAAGAACGTGCCCGAGCCGACGGACGTGAGCCCGACGATGAAGCCGAAGACGCCGCCGATCAGGATCGCGATCACGCGCACGCGCACGGTGATCGCGAACTCGTCGTCGTCGTCGCGCTGCGCCATCGGCAGGAACGTCTTCGCGAGGAAGCCGAGGCCGCCGAGGATCAGCGATGCACCGACGACCTTGCTCATCGTCGACTCCGCCGAGTCGGAGAACGAGCTCGCGAGCTGGACGCCGAGCAGCGACAGCGGGCCGGAGCCGACGAGCATCCAGAGCGCGAGGTGCGTGTGCACGTTGCCGAGCTGGCGATGCCGCCACGCCCCGAACGACTTGAACACCGCGCCGTGGAGGATGTCGGTGCCGACGGCGGTCTTCGGGTCGAAGCCGAAGATGAGGATCAGCATCGGCGTCATCAAGCTTCCGCCGCCCATGCCGGTCATGCCGACGAGCGTCCCGACCGCGAGGCCGGCGATCACGAACTGCCAGGTCATGCCGAGGCTCCGGGGATCCGGCACGACACGAACGGCCTTCCCGTCAGCCGGCAGCCGAGCTTGTACGCCTCGCACCCGGTGCAGAAGCCGGTGACGGCGGCGAGGAGCGCCAGCGCCGCGACCAGCAGGCCGAGCGCGGCACCGAGCCACGCGACGCCCGCGGCGTAGGCGACCGACCCGGCCGCGAGCACCGCGAGCCCGACCATGTTCGCCGCACGCGGCGGGCGCGAGTCCTCGAGCGGGCCTTCGCCGAACCGCGGCTGCAGCACCTCGAAATAGAAGACGCACGCGAGACAGACGCGGCGTCCGAACGTGAGACCGAGCGCGAGCTGGAGCGCGAGCACGGCCAGGAGCCACCACCAGCCCGTCACGACCGCCGCTGCCGACAGCAGGCCGATCACCGCCTGGTTCGTCCGCGGAGCGCGCGAGTCGATCACGTCCGTGTCGCGATACGGATCGACGCTACGAGGCATCGACCACCATCCCGGCGCCGACCGTCTCGTTCGTCGCCTCGTCGACGAGCACGAACGCGCCGGTCGCGCGGTTCTGCGCGTACCGGTCGACCGCGAGCGGCTCGGCGAGGCGGAACCGCACGACACCCAGGTCGTTCAACTCCATCTTCCCGGGTGACGGCGTGTCTTCGAGCGTGGCGATGTCGACGACCGAGACGATCTCGTCGATCCGCGCCGCGACGGTGCGGGTCGTGTGCTTGACGAGCACACGGGCGCGATCCTCGACGGGGCGCTCCGACATCCAGCAGACGCGCGCCGTCACCTCGCGCGCGACGACGGGCAGGTCGTCCGGGTCGGCGAGGAGGTCGCCGCGCGAGACGTCGACGTCGTCGGCGAGGAGGATGGTGGCCGACTGGCCGGGGATCGCATCGTCGATGGGGCCGTCGGCGGTGTCGATGGCGGCCACCGTGCTGCGATGCCCCGACGGCAGCACGACAACCGGGTCGCCTGCACGCCAGGTCCCGCCCGCCACCTGGCCGGCGTAGCCGCGGTAGTCGTGGTGGTCGTCCGCCATCGGGCGGATCACCCATTGCACCGGAAAGCGCCGGTCGGCGACGTTGAGGTCGGCCGCGAGCTCGATCGACTCGAGATGGTCGAGCAGCGTCGTGCCGGCATACCACGGCATCGCGTCGGTCTTCTCGACGACGTTGTCGCCCTTGAGGGCGGAGATCGGAATCATCGCCGGGTCGTGGACATGGAGCTGCGAGGCGAGCTCCGAGAGGTCGCGCACGATCTCGTCGAAGCGCTCCTCCGCATAGCCGACGAGATCCATCTTGTTGACCGCGTACACCACGTGCGGCAGCTCGAGCATCGAGACGATGTACGAGTGACGCCGCGTCTGCTCGATGACGCCCTGCCGCGCGTCGACGAGGATCACTGCGACGTCGGCCGTCGACGCGCCGGTGACCATGTTGCGCGTGTACTGCACGTGCCCCGGTGCGTCTGCCAGCTGGAAGCGGCGCCGCGGCGTGACGAACGAGCGGTAGGCGACGTCGATCGTGATTCCCTGTTCGCGCTCGGCGCGGAGGCCGTCGGTGAGCAGCGCGAGGTCGACGTAGTCGTGGCCGCGGCGGCGTGACGCGTCCTCGATGTGCTCGAGCTGATCGACGAGGATCTGCTTCGTGTCGTAGAGCAGACGGCCGATCAGCGTCGACTTGCCGTCGTCGACCGACCCGGCGGTGACCAGGCGGAGAAGTTCTGTATCTAAGAGTTCCTTTGATGTAGCCATTAGGTCAATCCTCGAAAGTGTCTGACACCACTGGTGTCAGACACCCTTGTCAGAAGTAGCCCACCCGCTTGCGATCCTCCATCGCCGCCTCGCTGACGCGGTCGTCCGCGCGTGTCTCCCCACGTTCGGTGACGTTCGTCGCCGCGATCTCGTCGACAACGTCCTCGAGCGACCGCGCCTCGCTGAGCACGCCGCCGGTGCACGTCATGTCGCCGACCGTGCGGAAGCGCACGGTCGCTGGGAACGGCTCCTCGTCCGGGAAGCGCTCGACGAACTCCGACGCCGCGTAGAGCATCCCGTCGCGTCGGAACACGTCGCGCTCGTGCGCGAAGTAGATCGACGGCAGCTCGAGCTGCTCGCGCGCGACGTACTGCCACACGTCGAGCTCCGTCCAGTTGGAGATCGGGAACACACGGATGTGCTCGCCTTTGCGGATGCGCGCGTTGTAGAGGTTCCAGAGCTCGGGGCGCTGCGCGCGCGGGTTCCACTGGCCGAAGTCGTCGCGGAAGCTGAAGATGCGCTCCTTCGCGCGGGCGCGTTCCTCGTCGCGGCGCGCGCCGCCCATCGCGGCGTCGAAGCCATGCTCCTCGATCGCGTCGAGCAGCGTCGTCGTCTGCAGCTGGTTCCGCGACGCCCGCGGACCGGTCTGATCGGCGACGCGCCCCTTGTCGATCGACTCCTGGACGGAGGCCACGATGAGACGCTCGCCGAGCTCGGCGACGCGGCGGTCGCGGTACTCGATCACCTCGGGAAAGTTGTGACCCGTGTCGACGTGCATGACCGGGAACGGGAACTTGGCCGGCCGGAACGCCTTCTCGGCCAGGCGGAGGAGGACGATCGAGTCCTTGCCGCCGGAGAAGAGCAGCACGGGGCGCTCACGCTCGGCCGCGACCTCGCGCATGATGTGGATCGCCTCGGACTCGAGGACGTCCAGATGCGAGAGCGTCTTCACGAGTGCAGCCCGCATTCCGTCCGGTCGGAGCCGGCCCAGCGGCCTTCGCGGCCCGCGCCCGGGAGCGTCGAATGGGTGTCGCCGATCGACGCATAGCCGTGGTCGTGCAGCGGGTTGTACGGCAGCCCGCGCTCGTTGATGTACGCCCAGCAGTCGTCGTCGCTCCAGTCGGCGAGCGGGCTCGCTTTCCACAGCTCGTGCTTTTCGTCCCAGACGAGCTTCGGCGTGCCCGCGCGCGTCGGCGCCTGGTCGCGCCGAACGCCGGTGATCCAGCAGTCGAGGTCGAGCAGCGCGTGATTGAGCGGCGCGATCTTCGCAATCGAGAGGTACAGATCGGGCTTCTTCTCCCAGAGCTTGTCTTCGACAGGCGCACCCTCGAACACCTCGACCTTCGTGTCGTAGCGCTTCTCGACTTCCCGCCAGAGCTCGTAGGTCTCCGGGAACAGGTAGTGCGTGTCGATCGCGAAGACGCGCGCCTTCGGATCGATTCCGAAGAGTAGGTCGAGCAGCACGCTCTCCTCCTTCTGGAAGGAGCACGCGAGCGAGACCCGGCCGGGGAACGTCTCGACGCAGAAGCGGACGACGTCCTCCGCCGTCAGTGCCTCGACGTCAGGCGGGAGCTGCAACGTCGGCGTCGCCAAGGAGCACCTCCTTCAACGTGTCGCCGCGCAAACCGAGCCGGAGCGTCTCGAGCGGGATGACCTCTTCCGGCGGGATGTTCCCGAGGTTCACCGACGGGCCGAACGTCTTCACGAACCACGCCTGCGCCGCCTTCGTGGGCGCCTCGAAGACGATGTTCGCGGGGCCGACGGCGTCGGCGATCTGCTCGATCAAGTCGGTGCGCATGCCGCCCGAGCTGTCGAAGATGCCGGCGGTGCCGCCCTCGCGAGCCTCGGTGATCACCTTCCAGGCGCCCGCGGCGAGCTCGTCGTTCAGCCACGTCGTCCATTCGTCGACCGAGTACTCGACGGAGGAATCCTTCGAGCCGACCTCGGAGAGGACGGTGAAGTCCCGCGCAAAATCGGCGATCAGCTCGAGCTTGCGTTCTCGCGGGATCTCGACCGTGCCGTCGGAGATCTCGACGTGCGTCAAGCCGAGATCGGCCAGCCACTGCTTGTACTCGTCGAGCTTCCCGCGCGTGTAGACAACCTCGAAGAACGTTCCGCCGATGACGACCGGCCGGCCGCGGAGCACGTCGAGCTTGCGCTGCAGATTGTCCGTGACATACGCCGTGCCCCAGCCGAGCTTGACGATCGAGATGTGCTCGCCGGCGACCTCGAGGACGTCCTCCCAGGCGCGCGGGCCGAGGCCCTTGTCGATCACATGGGTCAGCCCGACGTGCTTCGGCAGACCGAGGTCAAAGGCGGGCATAGAGCTCCTCGAGCTTTGCCTTGGCACGTGTCTGGACGTCGTGGTACAGCGAGTTGCCGTGGGCGTCGATGCCGACGGTGAGCGGGCCGAAGTCCTTGACGCGGAACTTCCAGAGGCACTCGGGCATGAGCTCCTCCCAGGCCACTTCTTCGATCTCCTCGATCTGCGTCGTCTCGAGCGCCGCGGCGCCGCCGACGATCGCGAAGTAGACCATCCCGAGCTCGTGCATCGGCTCGATCGCCTCGTCCGGGAACCCGCCCTTGCCGCAGATGGCGCGCACGCCGTACTGACGGCCGAGCGGCTCGGTGAAGCGCACCATGCGCGCGCTCGTCGTCGTGCCGATGCAGATCTTCTCGTAGCGGCCCTCGCCGACCTTGCGCACGTTCGGCGCCGTGTGGAGCAGGAACGCGCCCTTCAGGTCCATCGGCGGCTCGACGCCCTGGTCGAAGATGCGGATCTGCGTCCGGTCGCGGATGCCGATGATGTGGCCCTGGACGGTGACCTCGTCGCCGGCGCGCAGCCTCAGGATCTCCTGCGGGTCGGTGATCGGGAACGTGACTGTGTGGTTGGCCATCAGGACTAGAACTCCCGGTCGTAGTCGATGTCGCCGGTCGGGGAGATGTGCGCCGATGCCCGCCGCGCGGCCCAGCACTGGTAGTTGACGGCCACCGGGTTCAACGTCATGTGCGTGTCCGCGTGCTCGATGTGGCACTGCAGGACGGTGACGTCGCCGCCGAGCCCCATCGGGCCGATGCCGGTTTCGTTGAGCAGGCCGAAGAGCTCGTCCTCGAGCTGCGCGACGAGCGGATCGGAGTTGCGCGTTCCGATCGGTCGCATGATCGCCTCCTTCGCGAGGTGCATCGCGTAGTCGGCCGACCCGCCGATGCCGACGCCGACGATCCCCGGCGGGCACGGCTTGCCGCCGGCGCCGACGATCGACTCGAGCACGAACCGCTTGATCCCTTTCACCCCGTCGGCCGGGACGCACATCTTCAGGAAGCTCATGTTCTCGGAGCCCGAGCCCTTCGGCACGCACTTCACGTCGAGGCCGTCCCAGTCCTGGATGAACTCCCAGTGCACGATCGGCAGGCGGTACCCGATGTTCGGGCCGGTGTTCTCGCGCGTGATCGTGTGCACGGCGTTCGACCGCAGAGGATGCTCGATCGTCGCGCGTGCAGTCCCGTCGCGGAGACCCTCGTAGATGCGCGCGGGGTGCAGCGGGAAGTGCTCGCCGACGCGCACGTGGTAGACGGCGATGCCGGTGTCCTGGCAGACGAGGTTCTTCTCGCTGTCCGCGACGTTGACGTTCTTGTGGATCGTCTCGAGCACCCGCTTCCCGGGAACGGAGGTCTCCTTGTCGCGCGCGGCGGCGAGCGCGTCGCGCAGGTCCTGCGGGATGTCCTTGAGCGACCACACGTACAGGTGGGCCGCCGCGTCCTCGACCGTGTGCTGCAGGTCGGTGGTCGTGTCGATAGCCATTAGCTCCTAGCTTTCTCGGATGCGGCCT
>DASXDB010000239.1:0-2797 GCA_036490895.1 Gaiellaceae bacterium | reverse complement strand
GTGATCGTCCTTGCGCTCGTCGAACGCGCTCATCAGTGCCGCGAAGTACGCCTCGCCGCCGACGTCGCGCATGCGCTTCGTCGAGAAGTTGCAGTGCATGCCCGAGCCGTTCCAGTCGTGCTCGACGCCGAGCGGCTTCGGATGGAAGTTGATGTCGATGCCGTACCGCTCGCAGAGTCTGAGGAGCAGGTACCGCGCGATCCACACCTCGTCTGCGGCCCGGCGCGAGCCCTTGCCGAAGATCTGGAACTCCCACTGGCTCTTCGCCACCTCGGCGTTGACGCCCTCGAGATTGATCCCCGCGGCGAGGCAGAGGTCGATGTGCTCATCGACGATCTCACGCGCGACATCGCCCACGTTCTTGAAGCCGACGCCGGTGTAGTACTCGCCCTGCGGTCCGGGGAACCCGTCGGCGGGAAAGCCGAGCGGGCGTCCGTCCTTGTAGAGGAAGTACTCCTGCTCGAACCCGAACCAGGCATCGGGATCGTCCGGGATCGAGGCGCGGCTGTTCGACGGATGCGCCGTCCCGTCGGGGAGCAGCACCTCGCACATCACGAGCATCGCGTTCGCGCGGGCCGGATCGGGGAACAGCGCCACCGGCTGCAGGAAGCAGTCGGAGCTCGAGCCTTCCGCCTGTCGCGTCGAGCTTCCATCGAAGTTCCAGACCGGCACGTCCTCGAGCGTCGGCTCGCCGTCGAACGCGACGATCTTCGTCTTGGAGCGCAGGTTCGGGGTCGGCTCGTAGCCGTCCAGCCAGATGTACTCGAGCTTCGTCTTCACGTCGTTCCTCCTGTTCGGACCAACAAAAAAGGCGCCCACCACTCCCGGAGTGGTGAAGCGCCATCGCTTCCGCCGGTGCCTGCATCGGCACCGTACGCCGTCGAGATTAGCGGTCCGCGCGGTCAGATCGCAAGGGCATGATCCCGAGCAGGCGATCCGACGTGTGCTCGACCTGGATGGTCGTGTGGTCGAGCCCGAACCGCTCGTGCAGGAGCCCTTCGAGCTCGCGGCGGATCCGATGGCAGTCCTCGTCGCGCGCCACGAGCACGTGCGCCGACAGGGACGGGAAGCCGCTCGAGATCTCCCACACGTGCAGGTCGTGGAGGCTCGCGACGCCCGGGTGATGGGTGATCACGCTCGCCACCTCGTCGGGCCGCAGCCCTTCGGGCGCCGCCTCGAGCAAGACGCGCCCGGTCCGGCGAAGCAACGGCAGAGCCGCGTAGAGCATCGACGCCGCGACGCCGATCGACGCGATCGGGTCGGCCCGGTCGAAGCCGGTGATCCAGATGACCGCGCCGGCGACCACCGTCGCCGCGAAGGCGAAGAAGTCCGTCACGAGATGTCGAAAGCTGCCTTCCACGTTCAGGTTCTCGCGGTTCGCGCGGGCGACCTGCCAGATCGCGACGAGGTTCACCGCGGCGCCGGTGAGCGCAGTGAAAACGACCGGCGCCGCGTCGACGTTCGGCGGCGTCATCAGCCGCTGGGCCGCCTCGACGACGATCAGCACGCCGAGCACGAGCAGCGTGATCGCGTTCGCCTGCGCGGACAGGATCTCCGCCCGCCGGAACCCGAACGTCATCCGTCCTCCTGCCGGGCGGCGCGCGAGGCGCGCGGCCCAGACCGAGAGCGCGAGCGCGGCCGCGTCGATCAGCATGTGCGCCGCGTCGGAGAGGAGGGCCAGGGAGTCGGCGAGGACGCCGACGACGACCTCGACGACCATGAACCCGACGATCAGTGCCAGCGCGATCGCGAGCGGCCGCACCTCGGCGTCGGCGCGCACACCGCGGTCGTGGGCGTGGTCATGCGCCATGGCCGTAGTCTTCCGGAGATGGACGGCGTCGTGTTCGTCGAGATCCCTTCCGGCTCCCGCAACAAGTACGAGTGGGACGAGGAGGCGGGCGGGATCGTTCTCGACCGCAGGCTCTTCACCTCGATGAGCTACCCGGCCGACTACGGCTACGTCGAGGGCACGCTCGCCGAGGACGGCGACCCGCTCGACGCGCTCGTGCTCGTCGGCGAGCCGACGTTCCCCGGCTGCCGCATCCGCGTCCGCGCCGTAGGCGTGTTCCACATGGCCGACGAGAAGGGGCCGGACGAGAAGGTGTTGTGCGTTCCGCTCAACGACCCGTCGTGGAGCTCGATCTCCGACATCCACGACGTGCCGCCGCAGCTCCGGAACGAGATCGAGCACTTCTTCCAGGTCTACAAGGACCTGGAGGACAAGAAGACGGAGACACGGGGATTCGGGAACAGGGCGGAGGCGCAGGAAATCATCTCGGCGTGCCGCCGCCGGGTCCGCTAGTCTCAATCGAGTCATGTCCGGGATCACCAACGCAGACGTCAGTAGCGGCCGCTTCCCGCGGCTGTAGTGCGTCTTCGTTCGGTCCTCTGAGCTTTCGTAGCTCTCTTTCGATCCCAAGGAGCATGGCGTGTCGGTTTCAGCAGTCGAAGTACGTGATCTCGAGAAGATCTTCAGCCGCCGGAAGGGGCTTTGGCACCGCCGCAAGCGCGCGGCGCTGAACAAGGTCTCGTTCACGATCGAGCGCGGCGAGTGCGTCGCGATCCTGGGCCAGAACGGCTCGGGGAAGTCGACACTCGTCCGCTTGCTCTCGACGCTCCTGCTCGCCGACGGCGGGGAGGCGCGCGTCTTCGGGTACGACGTGTTCAAGGAGGCGCGGTCGGTGCGGCGGCTCGTGAACCGCGTCTCGGTCGAGGCGAGCTTCTTCAAGCGGATGAGCGCGGCCGAGAACCTCTCGTACGCGGCGCGGTTCTACGGCATGGGACCGGGCGAGACGCG
>DASXDB010000238.1:0-3553 GCA_036490895.1 Gaiellaceae bacterium | reverse complement strand
CTAGGCGACGTTGCCGCGGAGCGGCACGACGTTGTGCGGCTGCTCGAGCGCGGTCTCGATGCGGTCGAGGCGAGCGTTGAGCGAGCGCCAACCTTCGGTGAGGAGCTCGACGAGCAACGCCAGATCGTCGATGCGCGCATCACGCTCGCTCGAGAGCGTCTGCTCGATCCCGTCGAGGCGGCGAATCGCGTTGTTCGAGAGGCCCTTCACCTCGGCCAGCCGGCGAGAGATCGGTGCAGCCTCCTCGCGGAGGCCGTCGCGGAGCGCTTCGCGGATCTCGTTCATGGAAGCCGACGCTAGCGTCCCGGTCGGATGGACGCCCGCGAGCTCGATTACGACCTGCCGGCCGAGCTGATCGCGCAGCATCCTGCCGAGCGGCGCGACGAGTCACGGCTCCTCGTCCACTCCCGCGCGAACGGCGAGGTCTCGCATCACGTGTTCCGCGAGCTGCCGGACATCGTCGGCGGACTGACGGTCGTGAACGACACGCGGGTCGTGGCCGCGCGCATCGCGATCGAGCAGCCGAGGGGCGAGGTGCTGCTGCTGGAGCCGGTCGGCGCGGCGGAGTGGATCGCGCTCGCGCGGCCGACCCGGCGTCTTCGCGCCGGGTGCCGGTACGGGCCGGTCGAGCTGGTCGAGCATCTCGGCGAAGGACGATGGCGGATTCGGCTGGACGGCGAGCCCGCCGGCGCCGCCCCGCTGCCGCCCTACATCACCGAGCCGCTGGCCGACGCGTCTCGCTACCAGACGGTGTATGCGCGGGAGAGTGGCTCGGCCGCGGCGCCGACGGCCGGACTGCATTTCACACCCGAAGTGCTGGCGCGGCTCGACGTCGAGCGGGTGACGCTCCACGTCGGCCTCGACACGTTCCGGCCGCTGCAGACGGACCGTGTCGAGGAGCACCGCATCCACGGCGAGCGATACGAGGTTCGCGAGCCTGCGTGGACGCGCATCCGCGACGCGGCGGAGGTGGTCGCGGTGGGAACGACGACGGTGCGCGTCTTGGAGACGCTCGCGCGCGGCGCTTCCCTCACCGGCCGGACGGAGCTCTTCATCACGCCTGGCTTCGAGTTCCGCCGCGTCGATCACCTGCTGACGAACTTCCATCTCCCGCGCTCGACGCTGCTCGCGCTCGTGATGGCGTTCGCGGGAGTGGAGGAGGTCCGCGGGCTGTACGAGCTCGCAATCGCGGAGCGCTATCGCTTCTACTCCTTCGGCGATGCGATGCTCATCCTCTAGCCGTGGAGAGCTTCGACGTACACGCCACCGACGGCAGCGCCCGCGCCGGCGTGCTGCGCACGGCGCGCGGCGAGGTGCGCACGCCCGTCTTCATGCCCGTCGGGACGAAGGGCACGGTGAAGACGCTTCACCCGGACGAGGTGCGCGATCTCGGCGCGCAGATCGTCCTCGGCAACACCTACCACCTGCATTTCCGCCCGGGCGACGAGCTCGTGCGCGACCTGGGCGGGCTCCACCGCTTCATGTCGTGGGCCGGGCCGATTCTCACCGATTCGGGTGGGTTCCAGGTCTTCTCGCTGCGCGACACGATCGCCCGCGTCGACGACGAGGGCGTGACCTTCCGCAACGTGTACGACGGCAACGAATCGCGGTTCACTCCCGAGCTCTCGCAGCGCATCCAGGCGAATCTCGGCAGCGACATCGCGATGTGCCTCGACCAGGTACCGCCGGCGAACGTCTCGCGCCGGGAGCTCGAAGAGGCCGTGCGCCGCACGACCGACTGGGCGCAGCGCCAGCACGACGAGCCCCGCGCGGACGGCCAGTTGCGCTTCGGCATCAGCCAGGGCGGCATCGACCCCGAGCTGCGACGGCGCTCGGTCGAGGAGATCGCGGCGATCGGGTTCGACGGCAACGCCATCGGCGGGCTCGCGATCGGCGAGGACCGCGACGCGATGTTCGAGACGACCGACTGGGCGACCGCGCTGCTGCCGGCGGACAGGCCGCGGTACTTCATGGGCATCGGCGACCCGGAGGGGATCCTCGAGGTGATCGAGGCCGGGATCGACATGTTCGACTGCGTCCTCCCGACGCGGACCGCCCGCACCGGCAGCGCGCTCACCGCGGGCGGACGTATCAACCTGCGGAACGCGCGCTTCGCGCGCGACGACTCACCGCTCGAGGAGGGCTGCGACTGCCCGGCCTGCGCCCGCTTCACCCGTGCCTACATCCGTCACCTGGTGAACCAGAACGAGCTGCTCGGGCTTCGCCTGCTCTCGCTGCACAATCTACGCTTCGTCGTGCGGCTCACCGACGGCGCGCGCGACGCGATCGAGCGCGGCGAGTTCGCTTCGTACAAGCGCGACCAAGGACGGCAATGGGCCCATTCCTGATCATCATCATCGTGTTCGGCGCCGTCTGGCTCCTGCTACTCCTGCCCGCGCGACGGCGCCGCGAGCAGCATGCGGCGATGCAGGACTCCGTCGAGGCGGGCAACGACGTCATCACCGCCGGCGGGCTTCACGGCACGGTCAGGGAGATCGACGAGGAGACGGCAAAGGTCGAGATCGCGCCCGGCGTTGTCGTCACGCTCGACCGGCGCGCGATCGCCGCGGTCGCCACCGAGATCGAGGTCGAGCCGCCGGAGGACGGACAGGCCGATCCCGTTCCGGGAACCGACCCGGAACCCCGCTAACCTACCGCGAGCGTGTCGTCGCGGCGCTCGAACCTGATCCTGGTCGGCCTGATCGTCCTCGCCCTCGCCGGCGTGGCGCTCCTGACCATCCCGAGCTCGCCGTTGCATCGCGGTGTGAAGAAGGGCCTCGACCTCCAGGGCGGGCTCGAGGTCGTCCTCAAGGCGGAGCCGCCGAAGGGCCACAAGCTCACGAAGGACGACCTCGACCGGTCGGTCAACATCATGCGGAGCCGCGTCGACAAGATCGGCGTCGCCTCGCCCGAGATCCGCGAGCAGAGCCCCGACCAGATCGTGATCCAGCTCGCGGGGATCCACGACCCCGAGAAGGCGGCGAAGGTGATCGGCTCGACCGCGCAACTCGAGCTCTACGACATGACGCCGGCTCTCGTCTCGCCGTCCGTCAACGCCGCCGGCGACGCCGCCCAGCCCTACACAAACCTCTACAACCTCCTGCTCGCCGTCCGGGCGAAGGCGACCACGGGAACGCCGACTGGCTACGTGCTCTTCAAGCCGGTCAAGGTGACGACCGGTACCGGCAAGAAGAAGAAGACGTCGACGGTCTACGTGGTCGCGCGCGGCACGGCCGACAGCGGCCAGGCGCCGACGCTCCACCGCGATCCCACGACGGGCAACGCGGGATTGCTCGATTCGCACGGCGGCAAGGTCCCGGCCGGTTGGAAGGTGCTCAAGGTGCCGCCGAAGACGGTGATCGTCACCTGCGACAGCGCGACCTCGTCGGTCTGCCCCGCCCAGAACACCGGCGCGCTGCCGCCGCCGGGAAACGAGTTCTACTACCTGTTCAAGCACGGCTCGTACCCGACCGACCGGTACGCGACCGACGGCAAGTACCCGAACATGACCGGCAAGGACCTGAAGGCCTCTGCCGTCCGCGCCGACTTCGAC
>DASXDB010000237.1:0-3563 GCA_036490895.1 Gaiellaceae bacterium | reverse complement strand
CGCGCGCGGGATCACGCTGATGCTGCCGAGCGAGGATGCGCTCTGGGTCGGCGAGGAGCTGACACGCCGCTTCGGCCTCTCGCGCTGGCAGTTCGCGCTGACGGCGACCGATGCCAACCGCTTCTCGATCCGGCTCGCGCGGCTCGTCACCGGACGGCCGAAGGTGCTCGTGTTCAACTGGTGCTACCACGGCACTGTCGACGAGACGTTCGCTGCGCTCGACGGCGGCTCGGTCGTCGAGCGCGAAGGGAATCTCGGTCCGCCGGTGCCGCTCGACGAGACGACGCGCGTCGTCGAGTGGAACGACGTCGAGGCGCTCGAGCGGGAGCTCGCGCACGGCGACGTCGCGTGCGTGCTCGCCGAGCCCGCGCTGACGAACATCGGGATCGTGCCCGCGGAGCCCGGCTTCCACGACGCGTTGCGCGCGCTCACGCGCAAGCACGGGACGCTACTCGTGATCGACGAGACGCACACGATGTGCGCCGGCCCGGGCGGGTTCACCGCGGCAAACGGCCTGAACCCGGATGTCCTGACGGTCGGCAAGGCGATCGGCAGCGGCATCCCGTCGGCCGCGTACGGCTTCACCGAAGAGGTCGCCGCCCGGATCGACGACGCGATCGGCGTCGCCGACTCCGACGTGGGCGGAGTCGGCGGGACTCTCGCCGCCAACGTCCTGTCGTTGACCGCCATGCGGGCGACGCTCACGCACGTGTTGACGGATGAGTCGTTCGGCCGGATGATCGCGCTCGCCGAGCGGTTCGATGAGGGCGTCGCCTCCGTGATCGACGACCACGGCCTGCCGTGGCACGTCACGCGTCTCGGCTGCCGCGTCGAATACCTCTTCCGGCCGGAACGGCCGCGCAACGGCAGCGAGGCGGCGGAAGGGATCGACCACCTGCTCGACCGCCTGATCCACCTCTACGCCCTGAACCGCGGCGTGCTCCTCACGCCGTTCCACAACATGGCGTTGATGTCGCCGGCGACGTCGGAAGCGGACGTCGACCGGCATACCGAGGTCCTCGCCGAAGCCGCGGCCGAGCTCGTCGGCAGCGTCTAGCTCTCGCCCGGATCGCCTTCCGCCGCGAGGGCGCGCGCCACGTCGAGCGTCGAGATCACGCCCACCGGGAGCCCACTGCCGGCGACGACCAGCAGGTGCGTCGTCTGGTTCTCGGCCATGAGAGTCGCGGCGTGCTCGAGCGCGAGCTCGGGCGCGACGGTGACGACGGGTGAGGCGGCCACGGACCCCGCGCTCGCGTGCGTTCCGATCGCCCCGATCAGGTCGAGGTCGGAGACGACGCCCCAGGGATGGAGCCGGTCGTCGCTCCCGAACACGACGATCGCGTGCACGCGGTGTCGAGCCATCATGCGCGCGACATCTCGCAGCGGCGTCACGGGTAGACAGGTCAGGACGCCCGGCGTCATCGCCTCGCCGACAGTTCCGGTGCGCAGCTCGGCGAAGCCAACAGTCATCGTTTCAGCCCCATCAGCTCGCGGGCGATTCCTTCGGCAGCCGCCGCCTGTGCGACGGCTCGCGCCACGGCCGGCGCGACAGTGCGGTCGAAGACGCTCGGTACGACGTAGTCGGCTGCGAGTTCGTGCCTGGGGATCACCCCGGCGAGCGCGTGCGCCGCTGCGATCTGCATCGCGTGCGTGATCGCGCGAGCGCGGACGTCGAGGGCGCCCCGGAAGACTCCCGGGAACGCGAGGACGTTGTTGATCTGGTTCGGATAGTCCGAGCGACCGGTCGCGATCACCGCGGCGATGTCCTCGATCTCCTCGGGGTCGATCTCGCTTCGAGGATTGGCCAGCGCAAACACGATCGACGCGGCCGCCATGCGCTCGATCCCCGACCGCGTGACCGCTCCGGGGACCGACAGGCCGATGAAGACGTCGGCACCGGCGAGCACCTCGTCTGCGGTGCCTCGAATGTCGTCGGGGTTCGTCAGCTCGGCGTACTCGCGCTTCGCGTCGGTGAGGCCGGCGCGACCGCGGTAGAGCGCGCCGTCCTCGTCGCAGCCGACGATCCAGCGTGCGCCGGCGCCGAGCAGGATCTTCGTCACTGCCGTCCCCGCGGCGCCGCAGCCGGTGGTCACGATCCGGACGTCCTCGAGCCGCTTTCCGACCACGCGAAGCGCATTCAAGAGCGCGGCGAGCACGCAGATCGCGGTGCCGTGCTGGTCGTCGTGGAAGACCGGGATGTCGAGCTCGGACTGGAGCCGTCGTTCGACCTCGAAGCACCGTGGCGCGGCGATGTCCTCGAGGTTGATGCCGCCGAAGCCGGGGCTGATCGCCTTCACGACCGCGACGATCTCGTCCGGATCCTGGGTGGCGAGGGCGATCGGGAAGGCGTCGACGTTCCCGAACTCCTTGAACAGCATCGCCTTGCCCTCCATCACGGGAAGCGCGGCCTCGGGCCCGATGTTGCCGAGCCCCAGCACGGCCGAGCCGTCGGTGACGACCGCGACCATGTGTTGCTTCGTCGTGAGCGACCAGACCCGCGTGGGGTCGGCGGCGATCGCGCGCGAGACGCGTGCGACGCCGGGTGTGTAGGCCATCGACAGGTCGTCGCGCGTCGTCACGGGCGACCGTGGAACGATCTCGATCTTCCCGCCGAGGTGCATGAGCAGCGTCCTGTCGGAGACGTTGAGGACGGTGATCCCGGCGATGTGCCGCACGGTTTCGACAACCTGGTCGAGGTGGTCGGCGTCGGCCGCGAGGACGGTCACATCGCGAACCTTCGTGTCCTTCTCCACCCGGACGATGTCGATCGCGCCCAACGAAGCGCCCGTCTCGCCGATCGCCCCCGCGAGGCGCGCGAAGGTTCCCGGCGAGTCGTCCAGCCGGGTGCGCAGCGTGGCGCTGAACGAGGCGGACGGGTGCATACAAGGAACGTAGGCACGCCCTCACAGGTACGCCTCAGGAGAAACTACGGGCATGGACGTGGTGATCTGCGACGTCGGCCCGCGCGACGGGCTGCAGAACGAGCCGGAGGTGCTGCCGGTCGCGACGCGCGCGGAGCTGGTCTCGCGGCTCGCGGCCGCGGGCGTCCCGCGGATCGAGGCCGTGTCGTTCGTCCGCCCCGATCGCGTGCCGCAGATGGCCGATGCGGAGGACGTCGTCGCCGGCGCCGAGCAGGGCGATGCGGAGCTCTCCGGCCTGGTGCTCAACGGGCGCGGCTACGACCGGTTCGCGGCGACGACGCTGGACCGTGTCAACTGCACGCTCGCGGCGACGGAGACGTTCAACGAGCGGAACGGCAACGCGACGCTCGCGGAGGCGGTCCGGCGCGTGCATGCGATCACGGCGGCCGCGACCAGGCCCGTCACGGTCACCGTGTCGTGCGCGTTCGGCTGCCCGTTCGAGGGTGAGGTCGACCCCGGCGCGGTCGCGGCGTTGTGCGAGCGGTTTGCCTACGTCGACGAGCTGGTGCTCGCCGACACGATCGGCGTCGCCACGCCGAGACGGGTTTGGCGCCTCGTCGAGCGGGTGTCGATTCTCGGCCCGCGGGTCGGCGCGCACCTGCACAACACGCGCAACACGGGCTACGCGTCGGCGTGGGCCGC
>DASXDB010000236.1:0-19402 GCA_036490895.1 Gaiellaceae bacterium | reverse complement strand
GGTCGTCGTCGCCTGCAACACGGCGACGTCGGTTGCGCTCCCGGATCTCCAGGGTGAGCTGCAGGTTCCGGTCGTCTCGGTGATCGTCCCCGAGGCGCACGCCGCGGTGCAGGCGACCCGCAACCGACGCATCGGCCTCCTTGCCACCGAGCTGACCGTCGCGAGCGGCCGTTACGAGTCGCTCGTCCGCACGCTCGATGCCGGCGCGCGCCTGACGTCCGTCGCATGCCCGAAACTCGTCCCGTTGATCGAGGCGGGCGACACATTCAGCGACGAGGTCGTGGGCGCAGTGCGCGAGTACGCGGCGCCGCTCAAGGACGCAGGCTGCGACACGGTGATTCTCGGCTGCACGCACTATCCGTTGCTGCGCCCCGTCTTCCAGCGCGCGTTCGGGCGCGAGGTCACACTCGTTTTCTCCGCGGACGAGACGGCGCGTGAGGTGGCGGAGACGCTCGCGCGCAAGGGCTTCGAGAACGACGCCGGACGCGAGGGCGTGTATCGCTTCCTCACGACCGGCGATCCTGAACTGTTCCGGACGCTGGGCGAGCGCTTCCTGCAGCTGCCGCTCGGCGGCATCGAGCACGTCAGCGTGGCCGAGCTCGAGGAGGCTGCGTGAGCGTAGGCTCGACGGAGCTCACCAAAGAGCGGAGGCACCGGCTCTGCCGGCGCCGGAGCGGGGATTGCATCGGGCAACCAAAGGTTGCCCGATGACGCGGAACGACGGCCGGCGGCCGGATCAGCTCCGGCCCGTGACAGCCGACCCCGCGTTCCTCGAGCAGCCGCACGGAGTCGTCCTCTGGTCGCAAGGCAAGACGCGTGTGCTCTGCACGGCGTCTATCCAGGAGGGCGTGCCGCGCTGGCTGTACCGCTCCGGCCGCGGGTGGATGACCGCCGAGTATTCGCTGCTCCCGGCGTCGACGGGCGAACGGACCGACCGCGAGGCCGCGCGCGGCAAGCAGGGCGGCCGCACGGTCGAGATCCAGCGGCTCATCGGCCGCGCCCTGCGTGGCGTCGTCGACTTCCAGGCCCTCGGCGAGCGGACGGTCTACCTCGACTGCGACGTGCTGCAGGCCGACGGCGGCACGCGGTGCGCCGCGATCACCGGCGCGTACGTCGCTGCGTCGCGCGCCCTCGACCGGTTCGGGCTCTCGAAGGCGCTGACCGGATCTGTGGCCGCCGTCTCCGTCGGAGTCGTCGACGACGTGGCGCTGCTCGACCTGGACTACTCGGAGGACTCGAACGCCGAGGTCGACGTCAACGTCGTCATGACGGGCGACGGTCGGTTCGTCGAGGTGCAGTCGACAGCGGAGAAGGTGCCCTTCAGTCGCGAGCGGCTCGACGAGCTGCTCGATCTCGCAGCCGGTGGGATCGACGAGCTCGCCGCGCTCCAGCAGGAGGCAATCGATGTACCTCGTGAGTAGCATCCCGTCGCTCGACGGTTGGGATGCGTTGCTGCGCCTCGCGATCGCGTGCGGCCTCGGCGCCGCGATCGGCTTCGAACGGGAGATCCGCGACCGAGAGGCGGGCATTCGCACCCACCTCCTCGTCTCGCTCGGCTCGGCTCTCTTCACGATCGTCTCGGCGTACGGCTTCCATGCGTTCCTGGCGAGCGGCGACAACATCGTCCGCACCGATCCCACGCGCATCGCGGCGCAGATCGTGACCGGCATCGGCTTCCTCGGCGCGGGCGCGATCATTCGTGAAGGCCTGTCGATTCGCGGGCTCACGACCGCGGCGACGCTGTGGGTCGTCGCGGCGATCGGCATGGCCTGCGGCGCCGGGTACTACTGGCCTGCCGCCGCTGCGACGCTGCTCACGATCTTCGCCCTCTGGCCGTTGCGCATCCTCGCGTACCGGCTGATCGAGCAGATCAGGCCGGAGGAGAACCGCCTCACCGTGGAGCTGAAGGAAGGCGAACCGCTCACCCGCCTGCTCGCGCTCATCCACAACGTGCGCCAGATCGAGGTGACCGACGAGACCGACCGGCGCATCGTCCAGCTCGAGACGCCCGACGCCGACGAGGAGCTGGTGGCCCGGCTGTCCGACGCCGATTTCGTGATCGGCGTGAAGTGGCGCCGCTGAAAGCGACGGTCTGCTCCGGCAACCAGCACAAGCTGGCGGAGTTCCGGGAGCTGTTCGCCGAGTGGGACCTGGAGCTCCTGTCGGGCGTCGAGTTCCCGCCCGAGGACGGCGAAACGTATCTCGACAATGCCCGCAACAAGGCTCGCTTCGGCCGGGCGGTCGGCCCGGCCGGCCGGTGGATGCTCGCCGACGACTCGGGGATCGAGGTGGCGGCGCTCGGCGGCGCGCCCGGGGTCGTAACCGCACGGTGGGCGGAGGGCCGCCATGTCGAGAAGCTGCTCGCGGCTCTCGACGGCGTCGACGATCGTCGCGCACAGTACGTCTGCGAGCTCGTCGCGCTCTCGCCGGACGGCTCCGAGATCGTCGGCACGGGAGTGTTGCACGGGGAGGTCGCGCGTGCCGCAGCCGGCGGCGAAGGCTTCGGGTTCGACCCGGTGTTCGTCCCGGTCGGCGAGGAGCGCACCGTGGCGCAGCTCGGTGCCGCCTGGAAGGCCGAGCATTCGCATCGGGCCTTGGCGGCGCGGGCGTTGCTCGAGGAGCTCGGTCGCCGCGAGCAGCGCTAGTAGCATCGCCGCCCGTGGCCGAGGACGTCGTCATCCGCCAGGAGCGCGAGGAGGACAGGCTCGCGGTCGGGGAGGTCGTCCGCGCGGCGTTCGTCCGCCATCCCGATCGGGTCGCCTCCCTCGTCGAGCGCATTCGGGCGTCGGACGGCTTCATCCCGGAGCTGGCGCTGGTCGCCGAGGACTCCTCCGGGGTGATCGCCCACGTGATGCTGAGCTGGGTGGGCGTCGAAGGCGGATCCCGGCCGAGGATCCTCGACCTCACGCCGATGTCGGTCCGGCCCGACCGTCAGCGAGTCGGTGTCGGCTCGCGGCTGATCCGGGACCTGCTAGCGCGTGCCGAAGAGGCGGGCGAGCCCGCCGTCATGGTCGAGGGCATCCCCGCGTATTATCCGCGCTTCGGTTTCGAGCAGGCGAAATCGCTTGGCTTCACCGCCGCGCACGCGAAGATTCCCGACGAGGCATTCATGCTCAAACGGCTCCCGGGTTACAGCCCCGACCTCGCCGGTCGGATCGTGTACCCGGACGCGTTCGACGTCCTCGGGTACTGACTCGGCCGGCTGAGCCATCATTCGCAGCGATTTCCGCGGCGGCACGGTACGCTGTGCCGAGCTTGAGCGAGTGACGGTTGCGCGCTGTGCGCTTCCTTTTGCCCGTTCCGCAGTGGCGAGAGGAGGTGTGTATTTATGGCAACCGGAACCGTGAAGTGGTTCAACGGCGACAAGGGGTACGGCTTCATCACCCCGGCCGACGGTGGGAAGGATCTGTTCGTTCACTTCTCCGCGATCCAGGGCGACGGCTACAAGTCGCTCGCCGAGGGTGCGGAAGTTGAGTACGAGCCGCAGGAGGGTGAGAAAGGTCCGCAGGCGGCGAACGTCGTTGTTCGTGCGTAGTCGTGCGGGTAGCCCGGCGGCGGGGAACGCGCCCCGCCGCCTATTCGACAGGAGGTGAGTCTTTGGCGAAGCGGAGCCCACAGACCATTCAGAAGCGTGAGCGCGAGCAGGCGAAGCGCGAGAAGCGCGAGCGGAAGCTCGAGCGGCGTGCCGCCGCAGCGGACGCGAAGACGACGGAGAGCACGGAGCCGCTCGACGATCGCGCCGAATCATCCGAATGAGGCGGCAAGCCGCCTGGTTGATCTCGAGGAGTTGGCCGATCGAGCCGCCGTCGGGCGCTGACCATGACGCGGCCTACATCGTGCGTCTGACCGACGAGTCAGGGGGAACGCGCGATCTCATCGTCGAGTTCGCCGCTCCTTCTTCTCTGACGTCGGTCGGCTACGCGGAGGAGATCGCACGAAAGGTCCGCGACCGCGACGAGCTCCCGTTCCATGTCATCGTCGCCACAGACGGCGCTCTGCAAATCGCGGAAGCGCGTCCACGAGATTCGGGATGACAGTTCAGAGCGCAGGTAAGCAGCGTCGAGCCGCCCTCGAGTCTCACCTGGCCGACTTCGAAAGCCGGGGATTTCAGATCGAGAGTCAAACGGAGACGCAGGCGATCCTCGTCCGGCGTTCGCGTCTCGCGCGCTTCGGCAAGCGGCCGGGAAGTCGCCTCGTGATCTGGGTCGACGAGCACGGCGCCGTCGAGAGTCAGCCGATCGAAGCTCGTCGCTGGTAGCTGGATCTAGGACCAGGGATATTCGTCGTACTGCGGCAGGTCGTCGAGAATCTCGTGCCAAGAAGCCTTCGAGCCGACGAACATGTGGGCCGTCGGCTTCAGTGCCGGCTCGTCGATCAGGGACCCATACGGCACGCGGATCCTGCCCTCGTAACCCGTCCAGTAGAGCAGCGAGAAACACTGTGCACAGCGCACCGCGTGGTGCGCACCGGGATCGCCTTCCACGAGCAACGAGCCGGCACCTTTCGACACACTCAGCTTCTCCGGCTCGATCTCGGCCCACGGCAAGAACGCAGAGCCTGTCATCGCGCGGCAGTTCGAGCAGTGGCAGTTATAGGCAGCGACGAACTCGTCCGAGACCTCGAACGCGACGGCATTGCAGGCGCAGCGGCCCCTCAGCACGAGGCCACCCTGCGGCGCCTCAGCGCCTCACGTTGACGATCGCAGTCAGGTGCGCGCCCCCAGCGGTCGCCGTTATTCGCCAACAGCCCAGGGACGGGAAGTAGAGCAGGCTCGGATAGAAGGGGCCGCCGGCGTAACTGCGCGGCCCGACGTCCGCGCGGAGTCGACGTCCCGTACCGTCGATGAGGCGTCCTGTGACACGTGGAGTCTCGCCCGTCGTGAACCAACCAAGTTTGGTGCGGATCCAGCCGTCCGATTGGATGAATGCCCGTCCGCTGCGACCATTCGGGACCGCGATGAACGTTGCTGCTTTGGGCAAGTCGACTGCAATGCGCGCGTTGCCGAAGTTGAACGATGGACGTCCCGGCACCGGATGCGAAGACGTCTTCGACACCGGACATCGCTGCGCCGAGGCCGCGCGGCTGCCTGCGGTCGCCGTCGCGACCGAGATGAGTACGGCTCCCGTCAGCACCATGCCGAAAGTAAGCCTCGACACAGACCTAGATTACGTCGCTTTGCTGCGCCGGCGTTCCGGGACCCCAGAAGGCGCTAGCTCAGGTCAATCGAGTTCGCCAGACGCCAGTCACTGCGGAACACCGTGCCCAGCCGATCAACCCGAGCCGGGGCCGCCGATGCTGACGACGATGAGTCGAGTTTCGACGCCGACGCATGTGACGGCTCCCTTGCCTATGAGCCGGAACCATCGGCCACCCTTGTAGTCCGACGCCGACCGGCGCAGCCGATAGGTGAAGTTGCCGTTGCCGTGGTAGGCAAACGACAGGAGCCGTATCTGGTCGTGTCGGGCGTGTCGAGTGCGGAAATAGGGAATAAGTGTGAGGCGGTTCGTAGACGCCGTCAGGTTTCTGAGTCCAGGAACGTTCGCCGAGTACCACAGGAAATCCGGCTCCTGGGCGAAGAGCGCATCGAGCTGGCGGAACTCGCCACGGTTATACGCGTCGATAAAGCGAACCCACGTCGTCCGCGTAAGCCCGGGCTTGCACGACGGGCCGGCGGGAACCGCGGCTGGAGGCGTCGTCGTTGCGACGAAGGCCAAGGCCGCGACCGCTGCGAGAAGGCTTCGCACGCTCCAGCCACGAAGGATACGACTGTCGGCTGGTCACGTGTTCGGGGACGACACCTGGGCTCAGTGCCCTGGTATGTAGCTCGTGATCAACTCGGCCCAGTATCGCCCTGGGCTGCGCCGGTGTGTTCCGGAACGGCGAGTGAGGCTGCGCGCCGCGGTCCGGCTCCACGTTCTTCTCGAGCAGGTTCGGCGGGAACCACGCAGTCCTCGCTCGTGTCGTCGACCCGGATTTACCCGCGCGGATGGACTCGCTGTGCTGGAGTCCCCGTATTCGTCGCATGCGGGGACTCACGATCGTCCTATCGGCCACGGCATTCGCGGCCGTCAGCGCGCAGCCCGCGTCGCCGCAGAGTCCGAGCGTCCGGATGGAGCGAACTCCCGCCTACGTCCTCGGCTACTGCAAGAAGTCGCGACGGCTGTCGCTCGCGTGCCCGCATCTGCTGCCTCGGATGAGCCAGCCCTCGCCGCACTGGGAGGTGAACGTGTGCCTGGTCGGCCACGCCGGCTGCGCCGGACTCACGTGGGACGACCTAAGCCTGGTTGACGGCGGATACGGGACTCGACCACCCGTCTGGTCGCACGTCATCGTGCAAGCAGGCAACCTCCGTCACGCGTTTCCGTTTCGTTACCCAACGAGCGGACGCAGGATCGGTCACCTCGACGGCCTCTTCGCTCTCCCGCGGGCACGCGCGATCTTCGTCGGAACGTTCACCTGGGGCGGCAGAAGGGGAACCGTGGTCCTCGCCCCCGACTTCCCAGCCGGAGGAGAGCAGGGCGACCATCTGATCTTCCGCTGGCGAAACGGCGGCATCGACTTCGCAGTGGGGCTTCACGGGTGGGAGCCCCTCAGTCAAACGTTCTCGACCCTCCACCAGATGGTCATCAGCATCCGGTAGAGCGTCGGCTGAGCGAGCATTCCGCAACCACGCTCGAGCGGGACTTTGCGGGGGCCATCGAACGTAGTTGGTCCTGATGGCGGGTTTCGCGGCGATCCTGGGTGCGCTTTCCCTCGGGCTCGGACTCGCTCGCGAACCGTACGTCGGCGTTGCGTGCCCTCACGCCAACAGCACCGTGTGCGGCAGAGTGGGTATCGCCGTTTGGTTGGCCCGTCGCCATGCGATGCGTGTCGATGCAACGCTGGCAGGTGTCCACGTTCGGATGTCTCCTCCGAAGGAGGTCGGAAGCTACTGGGTCGGATTCGTCCGACTGCCGCTGCGGAAAATGGGACTACCTTCCTCGTGGGCGGGGGATCCAGCGATACGGCTCAATCTGCTCGTGCGCATCCGCTATCCGTCTGGCTGGCGCAGCAAGTTGCTCCACCTCTATCTCCACGCCGGCTGGGGGTAGCGCGCCTCTCGGCTGGGCGAGCATGCTCACGCCTGAGCGTCAGCCGGCAGCGCTCGTCCGGCCCGCCACCAATTGACTTCCGCGCCGAGCACGATCACGTTCGCCATCACGTACAGCCAGACGAGCAGGATCGCCGGCCCTGACAGCGTCTGCAGCACCGGATTGTGCTTCGAGACGTCGACGTACACCGGCAGGAACTGGAACGTCGCTTCGAGGATGATCGCCGCGGTCACCGCGCCGGGGAGAACCTCGCGCCACGTCAGATCGGCGTTCGTCAGCACGTAGTACGCCGTGGAGAGGAACAGGAACAAGCCCGCCGTCGACACCGCGATCGCAACCACGCGGGCCGAGACCGCGTCGCCGCCGAAGCCGAAATACCGCTTCAGGATCTCCTGTCCGACGGAGCCGATTACCAGCGACACGAAGAGCGAGACGAGCGAGCCGCCCATCATCATCGTTGCGAGCGCCTTGCCGTGGAGCCAGCCGCGGTTCGGCCGGCCGTAGACGATGTTGAAGGCGCTCTCGAGCACCGAGAAGAACGACAGCGACGACCAGAGCAGGAATCCCCCGCCGACCGCGCCGAGCGCGGCGGCATTCGACTGGATCGCCCGCACTGCGCGCAGGATCGAGTCGAGCGACGTGCTCGGGAACGTCTTCTCGAGCTGCCGGACGAAGAACGAGCCCTCGTCCGCCTGGTGAACGAGCCCGAGGAGCGCGAGCGAGAGGAGCAGCAGGGGGACGAAGGAGAGGAGCGCGAAGTAGGCGATCATCGCCGCCAAGTGCGTCCCCCGGTCGGCGAAGAACTTGCGAACCACCGATCCCACGGTTGGTGAGTATGCTCGGAGTCGTGGACGCAGCACAGGCAATCGCCGATCTGACCGAGATCTCGCCGCAGGTCCAGCACGTGGTCGTGATCGCCCCGGACGGCTCGCTCGTCGGCTCGAACGCCGATCCCGCCGCAGCTCAGAAGCTGGCCGACGGTGCGCGCGAGCTGATCGCGGCCGCCGAGGAGCTCCGGCCCGGCGTCTCGCAGCTCGAGGCGGCAACCGTGTCGGGCAGCGTGTTCGTCGTGCGCGACGGCGACCGCCTCATCGCGGCGACGACCTCGCCCGAGCCGACCGTCGGGCTCGTGTTCTACGACCTCAAGACCTGCGTGCGCTCGATCGACGAGCCGAAGCCGAAGGCGGCGCCGAAGAAGAAGGTCGACGATGCCGCGGCGTAAGGTCGTCACCGGCTTCCTGCTCGCGGCCGGCTCGCTTGCAGGCTCCGTGCTCGTTCGCCGCCGCGCGGCGCGGAAGCAGTCGCATGTCGACCTCTACGCGTCCGACGGCTCGATGCACTCGTTCACCGACGGCTCGCCCGAGGCGGACCGGCTTCTGCCGATCGCCCACGCTCTGCTCGCGGCGTCGTGACACGGGACGAGCTCGCCGGCGCGCTCCGCGACGCGGCGTACCTCGAGGGCGACTTCGTCCTCCGGTCCGGCCGCCGCTCCACGTATTACCTCGACAAGTACCGCTTCGAGACGCGCCCCGACCTGCTCGCCCCGCTCGGACGCGCGATCGCCGCCGCGGTGCGCGAGCACGAGCCGGATGCCACCAGGCTGGCCGGTCCCGAGCTCGGCGCGGTCGCTCTCGCCGCAGCCGCCTCGCTCGAGAGCGGCCTGCCGTTCCTCATCGTCCGGAAGGAAGCCAAGGACTACGGAACCTCGAATCGCCTCGAAGGCGTGTTCGAGCAGGGCGAGCGCGTGTGCCTCGTCGAGGATGTCGTCACGACCGGTGGAGCCGCCCTGGAGGCGGTTCAAGCGCTCCGTGACGCGGGTCTCCAGGTCTCGAGCGCGATCTGCGTCGTCGATCGCGAGGAGGGCGGGAGCGACGCCTTCGCGCGGCAGGCCGTCCGCCTCTGGCCGCTCTATCGCTCGTCAGAGCTCCGAAAAGACCCCGCAAATCCGCATGGTTGAGCGATATCCGACCACGCTGTTAGCCTGGTTCGCCGAGGTCTAGCACTCAGTCCCCGACGCAGGAGGATGTTCGTTGACCAAGCAGGACTTCATCCAGAAGGTCGCCCAGAAAAGCGGGCTTTCGGCTCGTGACGCGGGCAAGGCCGTGGATGCGTTCATGGAGACTGTCACGGAGACGCTGAAGGGCGGCGACTCCGTCAACTTCACCGGCTTCGGGAAGTTCTCCCCATCCGCCCGCGCGGCGCGTCAGGGCGTCAACCCGCGCACAGGCGAGCGCGTCCAGATCGCGGCGACGACCGTGCCGAAGTTCTCGGCCGGCTCACAGCTCAAGGCTGCCCTCAAGGGCTAGTCGTCCCGCGCACGCAAGGTTCTCGGAGGGCGGCTTGAGCCGCCCTCCGCACTTCTCGTTACTTTTCAGCTCGATGGCCGTGGCTGTGCAGACCTTCGCCGACCGCCTCGCCGCCGAGGTCGAGCGCAAGCAGTCACAGCTCGTGGTCGGCCTCGATCCGCGGCTCGACCTGCTGCCCGTCGAGCTTCGCGGCGACGTTGCGCGCTTCTGCTGCGGTCTCGTCGACGCAGTCGCACCGCACACCGTCGCGGTCAAGCCGCAGCTCGCGTTCTTCGAGGCGCTCGGCCCCACGGGGTTCGCCGTCTTCGACGAGGTCTGCACGTACGCGCGGCGCGCCGGGCTGCTCGTGATCGCCGACGGAAAGCGCGGCGACATCGGGTCGACCGCACGCGCATACGCCGACGCGTACCTCGAAGGAGACGAGCCGCGCGCGGACGCCCTGACCGTCAACGCATACCTCGGCCGCGAGTCGGTCGAGCCGTTCATCGCCGCCGCGCGACGCAGCGGAACCGGGATCTTCGTTCTCGTCAAGACGTCGAACGGGGGCGGCGACGTTCAAGACCTGCAGCTCACCGATGGGCGGCCGCTCTGGCATCACGTCGCCGCGCTCGTCGCGGAGTGGGGCGAGGAAGTCGTCGGCGAGGTCGGGCTCTCGTCGGTCGGTGCCGTCGTCGGCGCGACCCACCCGCGTGCCGTCGCCGACGCGCGCCGGCTGATGCCGCAGGCGATCCTCCTGCTGCCCGGCATCGGCGCGCAGGGCGGGGCCGTCTCCGATCTCGTGCGTGCGTTCCAGAGCGGGCCGGCCAGCGCGCTCGTCGCCGCGTCGCGGTCGATCGACTACGCCTTCCGCGAGACCGGCGGCGACTACCGAGAAGCAGCCGGTGCGGAGGCGGCGCGCCTGAAGAAGGAGATCTGGGCCGCGTCAGGCTGGTAGTGCGGCAGCGACAGGATTGGCGGCGCTACGCCGCCCCCGCGGCGTTCCTGCTCGCCGTGACGATCGCCGTCGCACTCGTGCGCTCCGGCCTCGAGCACGGCTCCTCCGGCCCGGGCACGACGACGACGACGACGAGAAGGATCCCGCCGTCGCCGCAGGTCTCGACGACGGCGAACAAGCGGGAATACTGGAAGGTGCGAGCCGGTGACACCTTCGGTGTCATCTCCGCGAAGACCGGCATCTCCGTCGCGCGGATCGAGAGGCTGAACCCGAAGGTGACATCGACATCCCTCTTCATCGGCGAAAAGGTGCGGATCAAGTGAGACGGCTGCTGCTCGCCGCTGCGATCGCGCTTGCCGCTGCGGCCCCGGCGCACGCGGTCGCCCCGCCGGTCAACGCACGTGCCTACGTGATCGAGGATGCGCGCACGGGTGAGGTCCTTGCGTCGTCGAAAGCGCATGTGCGGCTCCCGATCGCCTCGATCACCAAGCTGATGACCGTGCTCGTCACCCTCCAGCACCACAAGCTCACGGACGTCGTCACCGTCGATCCTCGCGCAGCCGCGGTCGGCGAATCGTCGATCGAGCTCGAGGCCGGCGAGCAGCTGACGGTGCGCGATCTGATCAAAGGCGCGCTGATCCAGTCGGCGAACGACGCCGCAGACGCACTTGCCCTGTCGATCGCCGCCGACTACCCGAGCTTTGCGAAGCTGATGAACGACGAGGCGGCGGCGCTCGGTCTCGCCGACACGCACTTCGTTCGGCCCGACGGCCTCGACGCGCCGGGGGAGTATTCGAGCGCGGCGGACGTCACGAAGCTGGCGCGGATCCTCATGCACACGCGATTCGTCCGCGAGACGGTCGGCGAGGAGACCGACACGATCGCCGGCGGGCGCACGCTGCACACCTGGGACGATCTGCTTTCCCTCTACGCGCCGACGATCGGCGTCAAGACAGGGCACACGAGCAAAGCCGGGTGGTGCCAGGTCGCCGCGGCTCGGGGTCGTGGCGTGACGGTGTACGCGACGCTGCTCGGCTCGCCCACTCGCAGCGAGCGGAACATCGATCTCGAGTCGCTTCTCATCTGGGGGCTCGGGCAGTTCCGCGTCGTCCCCGCGGTTCACACCGGGCGCACCTATGCCGAGGTGAAGGTGCCGTACGGCCGCGCATCGCTGGCCCTCGTCGCGGCGAAGCCGCTCCTTGCGGTCGCACGGCTCGGCCGTCCGCTGACCGAGAAGGTGACCGCCCCCGTCGTCGTCTCGCTGCCCGTCCGGGCGGGAATGGCGCTCGGCCGCGTGGAGATCAGGGCCGACGGCCGCCTCGTCGGCACCCGCGATCTGGTCGCTTCGCGCACGATTAACAAGCCGAGTCTGCCCCGGCGGCTAGCCTGGTACGCCGGCAGGACCCTTCACCACCTGGGCCATCTCTTCTGAACCGATGATCGTCACCGTCACACTCAACGCGGCGATCGACCGGACGCTGACCGTCCCCAACTTCCAGCGGGGGCAGCGGCACCGGGCGAGCGCCGGCGTCATGCTCGCCGGCGGCAAGGGCATCAACGTCGCCCGCGCCCTGAAGGCGCTCGGAGTGCCCGTCGTCGCGACGGGGCTCGTCGGCGGCTCGACGGGCAGCCGCATCATCGAAGCGCTGACGCGAGAGGCGATCCTCAACGACTTCGTGCACATCGAAGGCGAGTCGCGGACCTCGACCGCCGTGGTCGATCCGACCGGCGGCACCTATACCGAGATCAACGAATGGGGACCGGCGGTGACGGCCGAGGAGCTCGACACCCTGCTGGAGAAGCTTCGCTACCTGACGCAGGACGCCGAGCTCGTCGTGTTCGCAGGCTCGCTGCCGCGCGACGTCGAAGACGACTTCTATGCCGAGGCAACGCGCGAGCTCGCCAAACGACACGTTTCGACCGTGCTCGATACGGAAGGCGAGCCGCTGCGTCTCGGCGTCGAGGCGGAACCGTTTCTCGTTTCCCCGAACCAGGCCGAGGCAGAGGCTCTCGTCGGCCAGGAGTTCCACGACGACGAGGACTTCCGCATCGCGCTCGACGGAATCGCCGAGCTCGGTGCGCGCAACGTGCTGATCACGACCGAGCAGGGCGCCGTCGCGCTGCTCCGCGAGGATCGAGACATGCGCCGCTACCGGGCGCGCGCCCCGCGCGTCGATCCCGTGTCGGCAGTCGGCGCCGGCGACGTGCTGCTGGCCGGCTTTCTCGCGGCGCGCCATTCGGGCCGCTCGAATGAGGAGGCGCTCCGGGCCGCCGTCGCCGCAGGCGCGGCGTCGACGCTCGAGGTCGGTGCCGGGAAGTTCGACCCGAAGCACGCCGGCCGCCTGCAGGCGGGTGTCGACCTCGCCGAGCTCGCGCCGGTCGAGGCGTAGTCCGCCGCCGTCGGTAACCTTCCGCAATGGACGTCGGAAAACTCGACCTGGCGCCCTCCGGAACCGACCTCCCGGAGAAGTTCGCCAGGGAGGGGCTGACCTTCGACGACGTCCTGCTCGTCCCGGCGGAGTCGGGCGTTCTTCCGAACGACGTCTCCACGGCGACGCGACTGACGCGCACGATCGCCCTCGAGGTACCCGTCGTCTCCGCGGCGATGGACACGGTGACGGAGGCACGGCTCGCGATAGCGCTGGCGCGCGAAGGCGGGATCGGCGTCCTCCACCGCAACCTCTCGATCGGCGCGCAGGTCGCCGAGGTCGACAAGGTGAAGCGTTCCGAGGCGGGCATGATCGTCGAGCCCGTGACGCTGCCGCCGGGAGCGCTCGTCTCCGACGCCGTCGCGCTGATGGAGCGCTACCACATCTCCGGTGTGCCGATCACGAACGAAGACGGCACGCTCGTCGGCATCCTCACGAACCGCGACCTGCGCTTCGAGAGCGGCCTGACGCAGCCCGTCTCCGCGCTTATGACGTCGACCGATCTCGTGACGGCGCCGGTCGGGACGACGCTCGCCGAAGCGGAGCGCCTCTTGCACCGCCACCGCATCGAGAAGCTGCCGATCGTCGACGGCGACGGACGCATCACCGGCTTGATCACCGTCAAGGACATTCAGAAGCGCGTCGACTTCCCGAGCGCGACGAAGGACTTGCGCGGCAGGCTACGCGTCGGCGCAGCCGTCGGCGTCGGTCCCGACGCGCTCGAGCGCGCTGAAGCGTTGATCGCCGCAGGTGCTGACGTGCTCGTCGTCGACACCGCGCACGGTCACTCGCGCGGGGTGATCGAGATGGTCGAGCGCGTCGCCGGGCTGTCCGGTGCGTTCGAGGTCATCGCCGGGAACATCGCGACGGGCGCGGCCGCGGAAGCGCTCGTCGACGCCGGCGCGGACGGGTTGAAGGTCGGCGTCGGTCCCGGCTGCCTCGCTGCCGGGACCCGCGTGCTCATGGCTGATGCGACGTACAAGAACATCGAAGATGTCGTCGTGGGCGATCGGGTGATCAACATGCACGGCGATCCGGTGACCGTGGTGCGCGCATGGTGCACCGGGATTCGTGACGTCGTCGCCGTTCGGCACGTGGCGAGCGGTCACGAAACCGTCGCGACATCGGATCACCGCTTTCTTGTCGGCGACCTCTCGTCCGTGACGGCGGCCACTCTCGCGTCGAAAGGTTACGTCGGCGTGCTGGAGCGGCCGACGAAGTCTGGGGAGACCAAGACCAGGTGGAAGGAAGTCGGCGAGGCGTCGGAGGACACGTTCTTGGCGCCGCGGTGGTTCCGATTCGACCTTCCAGACGATCTCACCATCGATCTGAGCGAATTTGCGAAGCGCGGGAGCACGCTCGGTCGCTATCGAGCGGAGATCCACGCGTCGTACGAGCTTGGCTACGTCTTCGGCACGTTCCTTGGAGACGGACACGCTTTCCTGAGTTCGAATGGCAAGTCCGCCATAGGTCGTGTCGAGTGGGCATTCGGGCTCGACGAGTCGGAGACCGTCGACAAGCTCATCAACGCAGTCGAATTGGTCACGGGAGTACGTCCGACTATCAAGCAGCGGAACGTGACCCACGTGTGCCTGTTCTCATTGCCGTGGGCTCGCCTTTTCGCGGCGTTCGGCCAGCGGCACGAGAAGCATCTCCCTCGTGAATACATGTGCCACGATCCTCGGTTCCTCAGGGGGCTGCTCGACGGCCTGGTCGATAGCGATGGTTACCTCGAGCGAGGTGGGAGAGCGTGTTTCCGCAACACGTCTCCCGACCTCGTCGAACTTTTCGGCGTCGTTTGTCTTCTCATGCACGGATCGTTTCCGAGTGTCGTGCGAGAGCCGGGCACGGCCGGAGGGCTTCGTGACGCAAATGCCGCCAACTGTCGGGACTCATACAAGGCGCGGCTCGATACGTCTCACGCGAAGCGCCACCTCGAGGAGTTCCATGTCGTGAAGCAACTAGGGCAGCGTGATCTCGGGATCGCCGTACCTGTCTACGACATCGAGGTCGATTGTCCAACCCACAGCTTCGTCGCTGACAACGCGATCGTTCACAACTCGATCTGCACCACCCGCGTCGTTGCCGGTGTGGGCGTGCCGCAGATCACCGCGATCTACGACGTCGCGCAAGGCGCCGGAGGCGTTCCGGTGATCGCAGACGGCGGCATCACATCGTCCGGCGATGTCGCGAAGGCGATCGCGGCCGGCGCCGACGCGGTGATGCTCGGCTCGATGCTCGCGGGCACCGAGGAGTCGCCGGGCGACGTCGTGTTCTCGCAGGGGGAGCGCTACAAGGAGTACCGCGGCATGGGCTCGCTCGGAGCGATGAAGGCGCGCGGCTACTCGAAGGACCGCTACTTCCAGGGCGACGTCGAAGACGTCGACAAGCTCGTCCCCGAAGGCATCGAAGGTCGCGTGACCTACAAGGGGCCGCTGGCGGGGGTGCTGCACCAGGTCGTCGGGGGTCTGCGCCAGGCGATGGGCTATTGCGGCGCGCCGACGATCGAGGTGCTGCAGCAGGCGCGGTTCGTCCGCATCACCGGCGCGGGCCTGCGCGAGTCTCACCCCCACGACATCACGATCACGAAGGACGCGCCGAATTACCGCCGCGCCTGAGGATCGCCCGGTCCTGGTCGTCGATCTCGGCGGCCAGTACTCCCAGCTGATCGCACGTCGAGTTCGCGAAGCCCGCGTCTACTCGGAGCTCGTCTCCCACCGCGTCTCCGTCGACGAGATCCGTCGGCGCAACCCGCGCGCGATCCTGCTCTCCGGCGGCCCGGCGTCGGTGTACGCAGAGGGCGCGCCACGCATGGACCCGGAGATCTTCGCGCAGGGCATCCCGACGCTCGGGATCTGTTACGGCGCGCAACTGCTCGCGTTGGAGCTCGGGGGCCGCGTCGAGCAGACCGGTGCCGGCGAGTACGGCAAGGTGTCGATGCGTACGAGCGGCGAAGGGTTGTTCTCGTCGCAGCCGGTCGACCAGACCGCCTGGATGTCGCACCGCGACACGGTCGTGGCGCCGCCGGAAGGCGCGCGCATCGTCGCCGAGTCCGAGCACACGCCGGTCGCGGCGTTCGAGGACGACGTGCGCAAGCTGTACGGCGTGCAGTTCCATCCCGAGGTCGTGCACACGCCGCACGGCCAGGACGTGCTGGAGAACTTCCTCTACGGGCTCGCCGGCGCAGAGCCGGCCTGGACTCCCGCCGCCGTGATCGAGGAGCAGGTCGAGCGCATCCGCGCGCAGGTGGGCGGCGAGCGCGTCCTGTGCGCGTTGTCCGGTGGCGTCGACTCGGCCGTCGCAGCGCTGCTGGTGCACAGGGCGGTCGGCGACCAGCTCACGTGCGTCTTCGTCGATCACGGCCTGCTACGTAAGGGCGAGGCCGAGCAGGTGGTGGAGACGTTCGGCGGCGTGTTCCACGTCCCGCTCGTGCACGTGCAGGCGCAGCAGCGCTTCCTCGCAAAGCTCGAGGGCGTCACCGAGCCGGAGGAGAAGCGCAAGATCATCGGCGGGGAGTTCATCCGCGTGTTCGAGGACGAGGCGCGGAAACTCGGAGACGTGCGCTGGCTCGTGCAGGGGACGCTGTACTCGGACGTGATCGAGTCGGGCGGCACCGACGGGGTCGCCGAGACGATCAAGTCGCACCACAACGTCGGGGGACTGCCTGCCGACATGACGATGAGGCTCGTCGAGCCGCTGCGGTTGCTCTTCAAGGACGAAGTTCGGCGCGTCGGCGAGGAGCTCGGCATGCCGGAGCGGATGGTGTGGCGCCAGCCGTTCCCGGGCCCCGGCCTGGCGATCCGCATCATCGGCGATGTCACCGAGGAACGGCTCGAGACGCTGCGCGAGGCCGACGCGATCCTCCAGGACGAGGTGCGCAAGGCGGGGCTCTACCGCGAGCTCTGGCAGAGCTTCTGCGTGCTCCCGGCGATCCGCTCGGTCGGCGTGCAGGGCGACTCGCGCACGTACGGCTACCCGATCGCGATTCGCGCCGTCACGTCGGAGGACGCGATGACCGCCGACTGGGCACGCCTGCCGTACGACCTGATCGAGGTGATCGCCTCGCGGATCGTGAACGAGATCCCGGCGGTGAACCGTGTCGTGCTCGACGTCACGTCGAAGCCGCCGGCGACCATCGAGTGGGAGTGACGCCGTACCGGATCGAGACTCAGCGTCTCGTCCTTCGCTGCTACGACCCCGAGGACGCGCCGCTTCTGAAGGACGCCGTCGACCGCAGCCTGGATCATCTGCGGCCGTGGATGCCGTGGACGCCAGACGCTCCCGAGCCGATCGACGTGGTGTACGAGCGGCTACGCGACTTCCGCGCGCAGTACGACCGCGACGAGAACTGGATCATGGGTGCGTTCTCGCCCGACGATTCGCGCTGCCTCGGGGGCACGGGCCTCCATCCACGGCAGGGCGAGGCGGGGCTCGAGATCGGCTACTGGATCGCCGCGGACGAGGTCGGCCGGGGATACGCGACGGAGCTCACTGCCGTGCTGACCCGCGTCGGGTTCGCCCACTTCGACGTGGACCGCATCGAGATCCGCGTCGACCCCGCGAACGAGGTCTCGGAGCGTGTGCCGGCGAAGCTCGGCTTCGCCAAGGAGGCGACGCTCAAACGGCGGCTGCCCGAGAACCAGGGCTCGGAGCTCCGCGACGTGAACATCTGGACGATCTTCCGCTCGCAGCTCGCCGGATCGCCCGTCGAGGCCTACGGCTATACGGCCCACGACGCCCTCGACCGAGTCATCCCGTAACGCCGCGCACGGCTGTCACGAACTCAGGTTCTCGGGCCGCCCGCGACGTAGATCACCTGGCCGCTCACGTAGCCCGCGTCCTCGGAGCACAGGAACGCGATCGTGGCGGCGACGTCCTCCGGCCGGCCGGCTCGGCGCAGCGGCACCTGTGCTGCAGCGCCTTCCGCGAACTGCTCGAACGGCACCCCGACACGCTCGGCGGTCTGGCGTGTCATGTCCGTGACGATGAAGCCGGGCGCCACGCAGTTCACGTTCACGTTGAACGGGCCGAGCTCGATCGACAGCGTCTTGGTCATGCCCTGCAGGCCTGCCTTCGCGGTCGCGTAGTTCGTCTGCCCGCGGTTGCCGAGCGCCGACGTCGACGAGATCAGCACCATCTTCCCGGACTTCTGCTCGACCATGTGCTTCTGCGCGGCGCGCACGGCGTGGAACGTTCCCTTGAGGTGCGTGTCGATGACCGCGTTCCAGTCGTCGTCGGTCATCTTGAAGAGCAGGTTGTCGCGGATGATCCCAGCGCACGTGACCAGGATGTCGACCGAGCCGCCGCGGTCCTTCGCCGTCTCGACTGCGGCTTCGACGTCGGCGAGGTTCGTCACGTCGCAGCGAACAGCCACACCGCCGATCTCGGCAGCCGTCTGCTTTGCGCCCTCCTCGTCGAAGTCGGCGACGACGACTGTCGCTCCCTCGGAAGCGAGCCTGCGCGCCGTCGCGGCGCCGATGCCCTTCGCGCCGCCGGTGACCACCGCTGTCAGACCTTCGAATCTCGTCATGCGTCCGACGGTATACGGTCCGCGTATGGAGTTCCGCGACATCCTTCGCCGCCGCCGGATGCACCGGGCGTTCCTGCCGGAGCCGATCCCGCGGGAGCAGCTCGAGCGGATCGGAGGCGTGATCCGCCGCGCGCCGTCGGGCGGCTTCAGCCAGGGCGGCAGCATCGTCGTCATCACCGACGACGACGTCAAGCGTGAGCTGATCGACCGGTTCGAGATGTCGGGCACCTACGCCGACGATGCGCCGGTGCTGATGGTGATCGCGACGAACGAGGCGCTCTACCACGCGCGGTACAACGAGGCGGACAAGCTCGCGATCACCGGCGGCGTAGAGGTGACCTGGCCGGTGCCTTACTGGTTCGTCGACGCGGGCGCGCTGATGACGCTCGTCCTGCTCGCGACGATCGACGAGGGCCTCGCGGGAGCGTTCATCGGCCATCCCGACCAGAAGCGGATCTGCGACGAGGTGCTCGGGTTGCCCGAGGACGTCGTCCCGATCGGGCTCGCGTTCATCGGCAAGCCGGGTGTGGCGCCCGAGATAGGTTCGCGCCTCAAGTCGAGGCAGCGGCCGGCGGAGGACCTGATCCACTGGGAGCGATGGTGACGCGCGGGTAGCGCGCGCGCACCGCGTCGACGAACGCCGCGAGCTTGTCGGCGATCGCCGCGTCCTCGATCTCCAACACGTTCTCCGCGTTCTTCTCGCCGCTCCGTGACAGGTTGAACGATCCGACGAACGTCGTGTCGTCGCAGACGCACACCTTCGCGTGCATGAAGTCGTGCACGGTGCCGTCGCCGTACGGCGTCGACTCCTTGCCGCTGAACGGACCCGCCATCACCTGCTCGAGCAGCGGCAGCTTCCACGACACGTTCCGGTTCGTCTCCCACTGATGGATCACCTCGCGAATCTGCGTCACGTCGACGCAGCCGCCCAGGTCGAGTTTCCCGTCGGCGATCACCTGCGCGAGCGTGCCGAGCACCGGGCCGGTGGTGATCACCGGCGAGCAGATGCGCACACGCCGCTTCGACCGGCGGATCATCTTGGCGATTCGCGACGAGAGATCCTCGCCGTGGCCCGGCGTGAACCAGGCACGCACACCGTCGTCCCAGCGCGG
>DASXDB010000235.1:0-5453 GCA_036490895.1 Gaiellaceae bacterium | reverse complement strand
GAGACGCGCGGGAACCCGGCCTCGATGCGGTCGACGCCGAGGTCGTCGAGGAGCTTCGCGATCTCGAGCTTCTCGTCGGGGTTCAGCACGACGCCGACCGTCTGCTCGCCGTCGCGCAGCGTCGTGTCGTATAGCCCGACGTTGCCCCGGATCGCGTACGGGTGGTTCAGCGGGCCGGTCCAGATGAGACTGGAGATCCCGCTCCCGGCGCCGGCAAAGCCGGCACCTTCGCTCTTTGGCGGCTCCATCGAGCCTACGCCGCTATCCACAGGCAACCACTCCATCCGGGAACGACGACAGCTTCTCGGCGCCGTCCGCGGTGATCAGGAAGTTGTCCTCGACGCGCAGCCCGCCCCCGCCTTCCCAGTAGCACCCGGGCTCGATCGCCAGCACCATTCCCTCCTCGATCGTGCCGCCGCCCGCCTGATGCGCGTACGGCGGCTCGTGTGCGCGTGCACCGACACCGTGACAGATCGGATGCGTCGGCTGGTCCGGATAGCCGATGGCCGCGATCCCCTCGCGCACGAGGCGGTCGAGCTCGGCGAGCGACGCGCCGGGCTTGCAATGGTCGATCGCGCGCTCGTACACGCCCAGCAGCGCCTGCTCGAGCTCGCGGTAGTCGTCGCGCAGCTCGCCGGGGCAGAGGAGCTTCGTGTGGTCGCACCAGTACCCGTCGGCGCACACCCAGATCTCGAACAACGTCGGCTGGTCGGCCTGCACGGCGCGGTCCCCGGTGGCGGTGAACGTGCGGATGCCGGGCCCGGACCAGACGAGCGAGAACGGCAGCGCGAGGTCGACGAGCTGCTTCCAGCCCGTGCCCTCGCCGTGGACGAAGCCCTGCCAGATCGCTGCGGCCTCGCTCTCCTTCATCCCGGGCTTCAGCTCGCCGGCGACATGCTCCATCGCGGCGCCGCAGATGTCGTTCGCGAGCCGCATGCGCTGCAGCTCCTGGTCGGTCTTGATCGAGCGGGCGGCGTTCAAGACCGGCATCGCGTCCGACGCGCCCGGCCACGCGTCGAACCACGCCTGCGTGAAGGTCGTCGGCTCGCCGACCATGCGATCGGACGCCTGCGTGCCGAGCGAGAGCTCGAGGCCGACGCGGCGGCCGTGGGCGCGCGTCGCCTCGAGGGCGGCGTCGAGCGTGCGCGCCGGCACCGGCCGCGGGTCGTCGGGCGCATAGCCCTTCACGTACCGCACGTCGGCCGTCCACGCGGTGCGCACGGCGTCTTCCTCCGACGCCTCGATCGTGATCAGCACCGGCTCGCCGTCGCGCGGGAAGACGCACGCGTCGTAGCCCTTCATCCCCCAGAAGTTGGTCAGGTAGAGGACGCTGTCGGGGGCGCGGACGACGAGGGCATCGAGCTCGTGCTCGGCCATCAGCGCGCGGACGCGCTCGAGCTTGGCGTCGTCGCGGTCCCAGCTCACGCCTCGCCCCAGGGGCGAATGCGCGGCGGCGCCGGTGTGCCGTGTCCCTCCTGCCATGAGATCACCGCGTTGCGAAGCACGCCGATCTTCTCGATCTCCGCTTCGACCACGTCGCCGGGCTTCAGGTAGAGCAGCTTGCGCTCCTCCTCCGACTTGAATCCTGCGACACCCGACACGGTGCCGGTGGAGAGCACGTCGCCGGCGCTGTATCCGAGCGCGGAGAAGTTGGACAGGATCTCCGGGATCGTAACGCTCATCCGGCCCGAGTGCGACTCCTGCCGCGTCTCGCCGTTCACGCGCAGCTCCATCTTCAGGTTGTGCGGGTCGCCCAGCTCGTCCGGCGTCACGATCCACGGTCCGAGCGGGCAGAACGTGTCGATCGCCTTGCAGAAGCTGAACACGCCGGACCGCATCTCGCCGCGCTGGATGTCGCGCGCGGTGATGTCGTTGAAGATGACGTAGCCGCCGATGTAGTCGGCCGCTTCCTCCGGCGAGAACCACTTGCCCGGCTTGCGCAACACGACGGCGAGCTCGAGCTCGTAGTCGAGCTCTTCGGTCAGGTGCTCCGGGTAGATGATCGGGGCGTCCGGCCCGATGATCGAGTCGACGTTCTGGAAGAAGTTGATCCAGGGCGCGATCTGGTGCGACCAGTCGACGTTCTTCGACTCCTCCTCGTGCTCGCGGAAGTTGCCGGCCGTGTGAAAGAACTTCTTCGGGTGGATCGGCGCCTCGAGCTTCGCCTCGGCGAGCGGCGTTCCGATGTCGCTCTCGTGCGCGCCGCCGAGCTCGAAGTACTCGCGCATCGAGTGCACGTGGAGCTCGACGATCTCGTCGCCGTCGATGCGGCCGACCTTGCCTCCGTTGTAGGTGACGAGCTTCATGCGCAGATCCTCTCCGCAATGAGCGCATAGGTTTGGGCCGTCCCGACGAGGCCGTCAATGGCGAGGTTCTCGCCGAGCTCGACGTCCATCAGGCCGGTGGAGGTGCCGTAATTGACGGTCGGCACTCCGTAGCGGGTGAGCGCCGACGCGTCGCTGAACCAGCGCGTCACGTCGCGGCCCGGAGCCTCGCCGAACACCTCTTCGTGCGCGGCGTCGATCGCCTGCACGAGCTCGTGACCCTCTTCGATCTCCGCGCCCGGAGCCGTGACGTATACCTCGCCTTCGATGCCGTAGCCGGCGAAACGCTCACCGAGCCCGCGCACCATGTCGAGCACCTCGCGCCGTGCGACCGCCATCGGCTTCGTCGGCGGCACCCGGACGTCGAGGAAGAGATCGGTGTGGTGCGGCGTCCGGGAGACGCGCCAGCCGAAGCCGCCCTCGACGGCGCCGACGTTCACGATCGCCTTCGCGCCGCGATAGGCGTTCGACTCGTCGTCCTCCCACGTCGGGATCCAGTCGAGGATCGCGCTCGTCACCTCGTGCGCACGCAGGATCGAGTTCTGGCCGCGCTTCCCCTCGCTGAAGGCGGTATGGATGAAGTTGCCGTGGACGCGGATCCGCAGCCAGAGCGCGCCGAAGTGCCCGAGCACGACCTTGCCCTCCGTCGGCTCGCCGAGCAGGCACATGTCCGCGACGCCGCCGTGAGAGACCAGGTACCTCGTCCCTGCGGCGTAGCCCCGGAACTCCGCACCTTGCGCGTCGCGGTACTGCGTCTTCTCGATCTCACCGCACACCGCTGCGATGAGCACGTCGCCGCGCAGCGTCACGCCCGCGTCCTGCAGCGCGTTGACCGCCTCGACGTAACAGGCGAGCGCACCCTTCATGTTCGAGATGCCGAGCCCGTACAGACGCCCGTCCTGCACGAACGCCTTCGGCTGGAAGCCGGGCACCTCGCGCAGCCACGGCTCGCGGCCGGAGTACGACGTGTCCATGTGGCCGTTGAACATCAGGCTCTTGCCGCCGCCCGACCCGCGCCACGTGCCGAGCGCGTTCGCGCGCCCGTTCTCCACCTGCTGCCACTGGACGGCGAGCCCGAGCTGGTCGAACAGCTCGACCATCCGCCGCGCCATCGCTTCCTCGTCGCCGGTGAAGCTGTGGATGTCGATCAGCGACGACGCGGTCGCAACGAGCCGCTCTGCGTCGACGCGAATCATCGGACGTGCGGCAGGACCTGCTCGCCGAACAGGCGGATCTGCTCCAGGCGATCCTCGCCCCACAGCTCCAGCATGACGTGCGTGCAGCCCGCATCCTTGTACTCCTCGATCGAGGCGATGCAGTCGGCCGGGGTGCCGGCGATCGGCTTGCACTTGTCGAGGATCGCGTCGGTCACCTTCGCCTTCGCGGCCAGGCGACCGCCCTCCTCCATCGCCTCCGCTACGGGGCGGATCTCGTCCTGCTCGAGACCGGCGAGATCGAGCAGCGTGTCGGCCGCGCCCTGAATGTTCTGCACCTTGTTCGCGAGGTACATGCCTGCGATCTCGCGCGCCCCGTCGCGGCCCGCGTCACGGTCGGTGGCGTGGATCGATGCGACGACCGTGCAGCCGATGTCGATGTCCGCCTTCACATTCCCGCACGTGTAGCGCACGAACGCCGGCGTCGTGATCGAGGGCGTGAGACAGCCGTCCGCGATCTCCCCCGCAAGCGCCTGCATCTTCGGCGCGGTCGCCGCGACGTACAACGGCGGAACCTCGCGCGGCGAGTGCGCGTCGGCTGCGAGCGCCGGCACGTCGGCGCTCCAGGTGTCGCCGTCGTAGTCGAAACGATCGCCGGAGAGCACACCGCGCGCGATCGTCACGGCGTCACGCATTGGCCCGAGCGTCTTCTTCGTCTGCGTCTTCGTGTTGTTCAGGAAGATCTTCGACGTCCCGAAGCCGAGGATGAACCGCCCCGGCCCTGCCGCCTCCTGCACGACGCGCGCGTCCATGGCTGCCTGCACAGGATGGCGCGTCGAGGCGGCGATGATCCCCCACCCGATCGTCAGCCGCTCGGTTGCACGCCCCATCAGCGCGGCGACTCCGGTCGACGAGCGCGCCTCCATGCCGTGCTTGCGCCACCAAGGGTACGCCTCCGCGAGCCAGATCGTGTCCATGCCCGACTCGTCCATCGTCCGGGCCGACTCGAGCATTACGTCGAGCGGCTCCATGGTGAGCTGCATCACCCCGATGCGGAACGGCTGCGCCATCGAGCTACCCCGCGACCGCGTTCTGGACTTCGCGTTCGAGCGCGGAGAGGACGTGCGACACCTGCTGATTGACGATCGGCTGGATCACGCGCTGCCCCATCGAGCCGACCGGCCCGGCGATCTTGACGTCCGCCGCCCACTTCATCAGCGTCCCCGCCCCGTCGGCGTCGGAGAGATCGAACGATGTCTGCATCGAGAGCATCGCGCCGACGCCCTTCCCTTTGATGCTCAGCGCGGCGTGCTCCGGCGCGTTCTCCTCGACCTTCTCCATGTCGATCTTCATCTTCAGGCCGCCGAGACCCAACGGGATCTTCACGTTCGCCGTCCACCGCTTGTCGTCGTGGACGTCGAAGCTCTCGACGCCCGGCATCGTCTTCGCCATCGACGCGGGATCGTTCAGCACCTTCCAGACGGCGTCGCGCGGCGCGTCGAAGGTGCGCTCCCCGGAGACGTTCATGCACGCTCCTGCAGGAGCCGCCAGACCCGCTGGTACGAGTTGTGGCTGCTGGTGACGGTCGCGCCGGTCGCGTCCTGCACCGCCGCGCAGATCGCGTGGATCCCGGCGCCGCCGCCTTCGCCCATGCCCTTTGTGCCGAGCGGGGTGAACGGCGACGGGCTTTCGACGCTGCCGGTTTTCAGCGGTGGCATGTCGAGCGCGTGGGGCACGTGGTAGTCGTAGAAGTTGGGCGTGAGCAGGTTCCCGTCCTCGTCGTACTCGAAGATCTCGTGCACGGCGGCGCCGAGCGCCTGCGCGGTCGCGCCCATCACCTGGCCCTCGACGATCTGCGGGTTGATCCGCTTGCCGCAGTCGTCGACGGCTGCGTAGTCGACGACGTCGTAGTAACCGGTCTCCGGATCGATCTCGATCACGGCCACGTGGATCTGCGTCGCGTACGTGAGCGTCA
>DASXDB010000234.1:0-24488 GCA_036490895.1 Gaiellaceae bacterium | reverse complement strand
TGTCTCCATCCTGATGCTCGACAGCACCGGGGCGACCGAGGTCATGCGCTGGGACCTCACGAACGCGTGGCCGACACGCTGGCGCGGCGCCCCGCTCGACGCGCTCAACCGGGAGATCGCGATCGAGTCGTTGACGCTCGTCTTCGAGACGCTGCAACGCGCATAGCTGCCATGACCGCCTGGGGAGAACTCGTGCGCACGTTCGAGCGGCTCGCCCGCGCTCTGCTCCGCTTCCTCGCGGGAGTCGGGCGCGGACCGCAGCGCGTGCCGGTGCACACCGCGCCGGGACCGCCGCCGCACTGGGTCGAGCGGGTCCGGCAGGGCGCGCCCGGCCTTCTCGAACCGCCGCCGCGTGAACAGGTCGAAGTCGCAGAGCGGACGACGCAGTCGGCGCCGCGACCTGCCGTTCCGCGGCGCGCCACGACCGTGGCGAACATCAGGCAGTCGCTGCGCCGGCCACAGCGTTCGCTGCCGCGGCCGGCCGCGCCGCATGCGACTGCGAACGCGTCTCATCTTCCTCCGCCGGCGGCGCCGGATGCTTCCGCGGCATCCCCGATCGTGCGCCGCGACCCCCCGCCCGGGCACGAAACGCCGCCGGCGGCGGCAGCTTCCGTCGAAGCCGGGCCGACCGAGCGGCCGGCGGCTTCCGCGGCCACCGCCCGACCACGCATCGAGGCGGCTCCGAGCCGGCCGGCCCCCGTGTGGCACCGCGTGCCGGCACCGGCCGTGCCGTCGACCGAGCGTCCGGACCGACCCGTCGGCGCCGAGATTCGTCGGGACGGTCCGCAGGGCTCGGCGCCGAGGCCGAGGCCGGTTCCACCGCCCGCTCACGTCCCGAGCGCACGGCCTGCGCGGACCCGGCTTCACGCCGACGTCGCTCTCGCCGCTTCGGCGGCGGTCGAGCCGCTCGCGCCGCCGGGCCCCGGCCGGCCGGAGCTCGCGTTGGTGCACACGCCGGTCGCGCACACCGAGCCGGCGCCCGCGCGCGACCAGTGGCCGGAGCTGCCGGCCGCCGCGGCGCGCAGCGACGTCGATGCCGATGCGGCGCTCTGCGCATGGGAGCGCGGTCGCCGGGTCGAGCGCGAGCAGGTTCGGCTCTGATGGAACGCGTCGCGTTTGTCGTCGAGTCCACCGGCGAGCGGCTCGGCTGCCTGCTCAACCCCGAGACGCTGCAGCTCAGCCGCACCGCCGGCATTCGCCCCCGCCGCGGCGCGACCGGGCTGCTGACCAGCACCGGCGCGACCGACGACCCGCTCCTCTACACCGGCGGCGGGCATACGGAGCTCGTCCTCGACCTGCTGTTCGACATCGGGATCGCCGGCTCGACCATCCAGACCACCGACGTGCGCGAGCTGACGCATCCGCTGTGGGATCTCGCCGAGACCACTCCGCAGCAGGCGGGCTCGGCGCCGCCGGTGGTGCGCTTCCTCTGGGGCAAGTCATGGAACATCCCCGGTGTCGTCACCGCGGTCGCGGAGCGTCTCGAGCAGTTCGCGGCCGACGGCGCTCCCGCCCGCTCGTGGCTCCGCATGCGCCTCGTCCGGGTCGACGAGCCGAGCTCCGGCGACTCGGCTGCGCCGCAGGCATCCGCGCTCGCCGCAGCCGCCGCGGCGGGGCCGGACGAGGAGCTCGCGCACCAGGTGATCGGCGGAGGCGGCGACGACGCCGGCTCGGGCGAGCGGCTCGAGGACATCGCGTTCCTCTACTACGGCGACCCGTCGGACTGGCGGCTGATCGCCGACGCGAACGACATCGACGACCCTTCCCAGGTGCCGCCGGGGACGGTGTTGCGGATCCCGCCGCCCGCACGATCGGGAGGGGGGCTGTGACGCAGGTCGTCGCCTTGCCGCAGGTGATCGTCGAGGTCGACGGCTCGACGCTCGACGACGACGCGATGCGCGAGCTCGCGCTCGTGTGCGTGCGACAGCGCCTCGCAGCGCCCGCGCAATGCGAGCTGACGTTCCACGGCCGGGTCGACACGTCGCTGCCCGACGCCGGTAGCCGTCTTCGGGTCGCGGTCAGCGGCAGAGATGCGCCGCTCTTCTCCGGTGAGGTGACCGCGGTCGAGCACGTGTTCGGCCCGGATCGCGACTACGGGCTGATCGTTCGCGCCTACGACCCGCTGCACCGGCTGCGCAAGCGCCAGCGTGTGCGCGCGCTCGTCCAGACGACGGTGGAGGAGATCGCGAACGACCTCGCCGGCGACCTCGGCCTGTCCGTCGACGCCGCCGAGTCCGGGCCGGTCTGGCAGAACGTCGTCCAGCATCGCGAGAGCGACCTCGAGCTCCTCGTCGTGCTTGCCGCGCGCTGCGGGCTGTATCCCGTGGTGCACGACGACGTCCTCCACCTCGTGACGCTCGAAGGCACCGGCGACGCCACGTCGCTCGAGGTGGGCGAGGAGCTTCTCGAGGCGCGCGTCGAGCTGAACGGAGATCGAAGCGCACGCTCGGTGAGCGCAGCCGGCTGGGACCCGCTCTCGGCGGAGAGCCACCGGGCGACCGTCGGCTCCGCGCGAAGCGGCCGCCAGGTTCGCGCCGAGGTGGCGCCGACCGACGTGGGCGGGACCGGCGAGGTCGCGCTGTTCGGCGAATACGCATCCGACGTTGCGCACGCGAATGCGCTTGCGCAGGCGGAGCTCGATGCAAGGACCGCGGCCGAGGTCACGTTCTGGGGCATCGCCGAAGGCGACCCGTTGTTGCGCGCCGGCACGCCGATCGACGTGCGGGGCCTGCGCGACGACCTGGACGGCCGGTACGTGCTCAGCGAAGCGACGCACACGATCGATGCGGCGCGCGGGTACATCACCGAGGTCTCGAGTGCACCGCCCGAGGTTCGCCCGCGGCTCGCGGGCGCGACGGCGGCGGTCGCTGAGGTGACGAGCGTCGACGATCCCGACGGCCGCGGGCGCGTGCGCGCGAAGTTCCCCGCGTACGGCGACGTCGAGAGCGACTGGCTCGGCCTCGCGACGCCGGGTGCGGGGTCCGACCGCGGGTTCGTCGCCCTGCCGGACGTGGGCGATGACGTCCTCGTCGTGTTCCCGCACGAGGACCCGGCGACGGGAATCGTGATCGGCGGCCTGTACGGCACGGGCGGCCCGCCGGACCCCGGTGTCGCAGGAGCAGCCGTTAAGCGCTTCACGCTTCGGACGGCGGGCGGGCAGCGCATCGCACTCGACGACGAGCACAAGAAGCTCCGCGTCGAGGACGTCACGGGCAGCTCGATCGAGCTCGCGCCGGGCGGCGTGAAGCTCCACAGCGCCGTCGACCTGACGATCGAGGCGCCGGGGCGCGCGATCGTGATCCGCGCCAAGTCCGTCGACTTCAAGCAGGCGTGATGAAGGTCCTGACCGAGAAGTCGAGCCTCAAGTGCCTGCACAAGGGAGCGGTGCGAAACGAGGCCAGCCAGCACTGGGTCACGATTGCCGGGAACGCGGTGCTCGTGGCGACCGATCCCGAGGGACGGGACATCGACCACTGCCCGAACCGCGGTCCCGAGGGCATCAAGCCCTGCGGCAAGACCCTCAAGGTCCACCCGGGCTACTCGACGTTCATCCGGATCGGGAAGAAGGCGGTGTGCCTCGACAACCTGTGGGGGCTCACCGACGGGACGCCGCCCGGCGTCGTCAAGTACAACGTCGTCCACCCGGCGCAGACGTTCGTGGGCGGTTCGGCATGACGGCACGCACCCGCGGCTGGCGGTATCTGGTGCCGCGGTTCGACGCACCGGGCGAGCCGGTCGGGCTCGTGATCGATCCGCGCGGGGCGATCGACACGGTCGCCGACGACGAGTCGATCCGCCAGTCGTTGCTCTTGCTCATCTCGACGCGACCGGGCGAGCGCGTGATGCGGCCGGAGTACGGCTGCAACCTGAACCAGCTCGTGCACGCGCCGAACGACGACACGACCGCCGGCCTCGCGATCCACTTCGTGCGTCAAGCCGTCGCGCGCTGGGAGCCGAGGGTCGACGTCGTCAGCGTCGACGCGACGGGCGACGAAGACGACTCCACGCGCCTCGAGATCACGCTCGACTACCGCGTTCGCGCCACGCAACGCGTCGGGCAGGTCACCATGCCGCTCCTCCTGCAGGAGGGGATGGGGCCGTGACGATTCCCGTTCCGCAGCTCGACGACCGTCGCTTCGACGACCTCGTCGAAGAGGCGACGACGTACCTGCGCGGCAAGACCGACGCGTGGACCGACTTCTCGCCCGGCGATCCGGGCGTCGTGCTCGTCGAGCTCTTTGCGTACCTGACCGACCTGATGATCTACCGGCTGAACAAGGTCCCCGAGAAGGCCTACGTCGAGTACCTGCGCCTGATCGGGTTGACGATGCGGCCGCCCGCAGCGGCGCAGGTTCAGCTGACGTTCGAGTGCGACAAGCCGGCGACATCGCCGATCCCGATTCCGCGAGGCACGCGTGCGAGCGTGAATCGCGTGTCCGGCGGCGGCGACCCGCCCGTCTTTGCAACCGACGACCCGGCCGTGATCGACTCGGGCCAGACCGCCGTCACCGTGCTCGCGCATCACTGCGAGCTCGTCGAGGGAGAGCTCGCCGGCACCGGGACCGGTCAGGCCGCGCAAGTCGTGCTGGTCGGTCGGCCGCCGGTGATCGCGTCGACCGGCAACGAGCTCGACCTCGTCGTGGGCGTGCAGGCGACGCCGGACGAGCTGACGGAGCGCGTCCCCGCGCGCGACTACAACGGCACGCCGTTTCGCATCTGGCAGGAGGTCGACAGCTTCGTCGACTCGACTCCCGACGACACGGTCTACGTGGCCGACAGATTGAGCGGGCGCATCACCTTTGCGCCTGCGCTGCAGCGGCCCGGCGACGCGGCGCCGACGTTGATGGGCGCGGCTCCGGCGCTCGGACGCGAGATCCGTGCGTGGTACCGGCGCGGCGGCGGCTCGGCGGGCAACCTGCCCGCCGGCGCGATCTCGGTGTTGAAGGACACGGTCCCGGGAGTCCGCACGGTGTCGAACCCCACCGCGGCGACCGGCGGCCGGCCGGCCGAGACTCTCGACGAGGCGTTGATTCGCGGGCCGCAGGAGCTGCACGGGATCGAGCGCGCGGTCACGGCCGAGGACTACGAGGCGATCGCGCTTGCCGCCGGCGGTGCGCTCGCGCGCGCGCGGGCCTTCACGAAGGCGGCGATGTGGCGGCACGCAGATCCCGGCACCGTCGAGCTCCTGCTCGTCCCGTACGTCGACGACCAGGAACTGAGTGGAAGCGCGTTGACCCCGGAGATGCTGCACGCGCACGAGACGGAGACGGCGCGCACGCAAATCCAGCAGGCGATCGACGGCCGACGCCCACTCGGCACGACCTGTCAGGTCAGCTGGTCGAGCTACAAGACGGTCGCAGTCGCTGCGCGCGTGGTCGTGCGGCGCGAGGAGAACCTCGACGCCGTTCGTCAGCGTGTGCTGCAGCGGCTGTACACGACGATCAGCCCGCTGCCGTCGTCCGCCGCACGCTCGTCGGGTTGGCCGTTCGGCCAGCCGCTGCGGGCATCCAACGTCTTCGACATCGTGCTCAAGGAGCCGGGCGTCCGTTACGTGGACAGCGTCGTGATGTCGGTCGAGAGCGCACCGAGCCAGAACGTGCTCGCGGTCGCGCGCGACGAGTTCCAGCCGCAGACCTGGTACGCCGGCGCGGGCGAAGTCGTCTTTCGCTCGCTCAACGACTCGGACAGCTGGGAGCCCGTCGCCACGTTCACGGGCGAGGCCGTGCACCGGATCGAGAGCCATCCGGAGCTTCCCGGACATCTCGCCGTCGCGACGAGCGTCGCCGACGGCTCGCGCCTGCACGTCTCGCGCGACACCGGAGAGACCTGGGACGTGCGGCCGCTGCCGAAGCCCGAGTTCCCGGTCAACGACATCGCCTGGAGCATGCAAGGAGACGCGCCGATCCTGCTCGTCGCCGCCGATGTCGGGCTCTACCAGATCGGGCTCGAGCAGAGCGACACGTTCGTCCAGGTCCTCGTCACCCCGCAGCAGACTCGGGGGTTCTATTCGGTCGCCGTCGCGGTCGACGCACTTGGCGCGCGCAACGTCGCGGTGGCCGCCCAGGCCGGGGCGGGCGTGTGGCTGTCCAGCGAAGGCGGTGCGCCGCAGACGTTCCGCGACACGAAGACGCTGACCGGCCAGGACATCCGCGTGCTCGCAATCCAGCGCAACGGGCCGCGTGCGTTTCTCTGGGCCGGCGCTGCTGCTGCAGGCAGCGACGATCCGGGCAAGGGGACCTGGCGCTGGGAGCTGCGTGGCAGTGACGACCCACCCGAGGGGTGGGTCGCGTTCGGCAAGAACTGGGCCGCGGGCAGCTGTTGGGGGCTCGGGTTCGCTGGCGACACGGTCTATGCGGCGACGCACCACGGCGGTGTCGTCCACCTCGACTCGACACGCGCCGCGTCGGCGTGGCAGTCGCCGCCGATCGACTCGGGCCTGCCGCTTCGCGATCCGACGAAGTTCCTGTTCGGTCAGCTCGACGCGGTTGCCGCCGCGCCGGGCGGGTTCGTGCTCGCGGGTTGCGCGACCGGGATCTTCGGGAGCGACGACGCCGCGAAGTACGCGTCGCGGTCGCAGTCGCAGTTCACGGACAGCGTTGCGCTGCCGAGCACGTGGCTGTTCGTCTCCGGCGCGCACGAGATCACCGTCGTCAGCGAAGGAGACCAATCCTCGTGAAGCAGGCCCAGATCCTCGACCGTCTCCCCGACGTCTTCAAAGAGGGTACGACTCCCGACAATCCGCTCGCCGCGATCGTCGGCGTGATGGAGGAGCTGCACGCACGCGACGAGGGGATCCTCTCCGGCTTCGGCGCGTACCTCGATCCGCGACGGACGACCGATCCTTTCGTCCCGTACCTCGCAGCATGGGTCGACCTCGCATGGCTCCTCGTCGACCCGCCCGACGATCCCTACGCGGAACCAGGCACGCCGTTCGCAGGCGGCCTCGGCGCGCTGCGCGAGCTCGTCGCCGCGGCGGCGCACGCGGCCAAGTGGCGGGGCACCGCGGCCGGGCTCGTCGAGATGCTCGAGACCGCGACCGGCGAGCACGGCTACCAGGTCGACGAGAGCGTCACCGACGACGCTGGTCGAACGCTGCCGTTCCACATCCGTGTGGTCGTGCCGGCCTCGGCCGCGCAGTACCTGAACCTCGTCGCGCGAATCGTCGAGCACGAGAAGCCGGCGCACGTGATCGCCGACGTCGAGCTCGGGCAGGCGCCCGCATGACGGTAACGGCGACGTCCGTCTTCTCGATCACGACGCCCTCGACGAGCGTCGAGCTCCAGCCGAACCGCGTCGGCGAGGTCCCGTTCACGGTCACCAACGTGGGCGCGGAGAAGCTGCAGGCACGCGTCCGGGTGACGGCCTCGCCCGGTGTGCCGCCGGACTGGCTCTCGGTCGAGAGCGACGCGCAGCAGACATTCGACAGTGGCGCCGCCCGTCAGTTCACGGTGCGCGTCGAGCCGCCGCTCGGAGCGGCCGCGGGGTCGTACAGCTTTCGCCTCGACGCGATCGGGATCGAGCATCCGGACGACGACTACGCCGAAGGCCCGACCTGTCAGGTGACCGTCCCCGGTTCGAAGCGGCCGCGCGTGACGACTCCTCGCGGGTACCTGACGACCCTCGTCGGCGCCCTGGTCGGCGGAGTCGTCGGCGAGCTGATCATGGTCGTCGTCCTGCTCGTGCGGCACCACACCGCGAACTGCGACTCGGTCGGATGCGTGATCGGCGACACGATCGGCGAGATCATCTTCTTCGTCTTCGCGATCTTCGCGGCGTACGTCCTGATGCTGATCGGCGCCGCGGTCGGCTCGGCGATCGCGTTGCGGGTCCGCGGCTACCTCGGCCCGAAGCTCACCGGCACGTTCCTCGGGATCCTGATGGTCCCCTGGCTGATCGCAATCACGCTCACGGTCTTCCAGCTCGTGCACAACCTGATCGTCCTCGCGGCGACCGCGCCGATCTTGCTCGTCGCCGTGCCTGCAGTGCTCGCCCGCGGCGGCGTGCTCCTGATCCGCACCCACCACATCTGATTGGAGGCGCACCAGTGCCCAGCTTCACCGTCACCGCCGCCGGCCAGAAGGTCCAGCTCGATGGAACGGGCGCGGCGCAGGCGCAGTACACCGTCACGAACACGAGTGTCGACGAGCTCAGCGGACGCCTGCTCGCGACGCCGCAGGACCCCGCGAAGGGCGAATGGTTCACGATCGACGGCGAGGCGACGCGCGAGTTCGCGCCGGCCGCCGCCGAGCAGGTCCGCCTGCAGATCAAGGTGCCGGCCGGCACACCACCCGCGACCTACTCGGTCCGGCTGGACGCCGTGTCGGAGGTCAACCCCGACGAGGACTTCACAGAAGGGCCGTCGGTCGCGTTCGACGTGACGCTCCCGAAGCCGCCGGTTCCCTGGTGGAAGCGCTTCTGGTGGATCTTCGTGATCGCGGGCGTCGTGCTCCTCGCGATCATCGGCGTTGTCGTGTGGCTGCTCGTGCGCGGCAACGGCAACACGACGACCACGACGAACACGACCACCACGACGAACGTCAATGTCGTCTCGCAGGGGCAGACGGCGATCAAAGGCACGTGGCTGTGGGACGCCGAGTCCGGCCAGCTCACGGGGCAAGGCGACGTCTGGTGGGAGCAGGAGACCGACGTCCTCCGGCAGATGGTCCCTCGCGGCACGGCGACGATCGCGAACCTCGGCGTCGTCAACTTCGACTCGGTGACCGCGCAGTCGCTCGCAGCGGCGCCGTACACGAGCATCCCGATCGACGGGAACAACGACGGCTCGAACCAGCTGGCGACCGGCGACGTCTTCGCGATCCACACCGACGCGGGCAACTACGCAAAGGTGCTCGTGACCTCGTACGGCTATGACCTCGGCATCCAGTGGGTCACCTACCAGCTGGGGCCGTGAGCAAGAAGCTGATCATCGTGCTGGTCGTGATCGTGGTCGTGTTCGTCGCCACGATCGTCATCGGTGCGAGCCACGGGTCGGGGCAGCCGAGCCCCGACCACGCCGGTGCGGCGGGCGCGCTGAAAGGGCTCGAAGGAGGCCGGTTTCTGACGATCGGCGACAAGGCGTCGACGACCTGCCCCGTCATGAGCACCGGGCCGACCGTTCTCGGCGTGTCGGGCTCGTGCGTGATCACGATCGAGAAGCGGAGCCTCTTCAGCACGTCGACGCGCGTCGCGTTCGACACCAACGGACAGGTCGTCGTCACGACGACGACGAAGACCGTTCCCGCGAAGCCCCAGACGGTCGACGGCGCGTGCTACGGATCGGCGGTCGACCACGGGGGCGGCACGATCGAGCTGGACGCCTTCCCTGCCACCACGATCACGCTGCGGACGACGGCGTGCCCCCCCGTAGGCCTCGACGATGCCGGCGCCTGACGAGCTCCGCCGCGTGCCGCTCATCGTGGCGCTCGTTCTGATGTGCATCGCCGTCCTGGTCGAGCTGGGCAGCGCGGCGTTCCTCCGCGGCGCCGGCGACACGAGCCCTCCCGGCTACGGCATCCCCTACCTGGCGCTGGTCGACGGGATCGTCGCCTACAGCCTGGGGCTGATGGTGCTCGCGCTCGTCCTGAACCCGAACCTGCAGGCGAAGCTGCAGGGGATCGTGACGCTGATCCTGTCGTTCCTGCTCGCACTTGGATCGCTGGTGCTGATCCTGGTCGCGTTCGTGAAGCTGATGATCATGGTCGCGCTGTTCTTCGCCGCGCCGTTCGGGACGATCGCCTATTTCGCGATCTGGGGGCACTTCCCGAAGTCCGCGGCCGCGGTGCTCCTCTCGCTCATCCTCTTACTGAAGCTCGGCGCGACGATCTGCCTGCCGCTCGCGCAGCAGCGCTTCCTGAAGCTCAAGAGCCTGATCCTGCTCGTCGCGACGTCGTTCTTCGCGACGATCGTCGTCAGCTTCCTGCAGGGGCTCGTGCCGGGCCCGCTCGTCAGCATCACCGACGCGCTTGCGGCGATCATCGTCGGCATCCTCGCGCTGATCTGGGCGGTCGTGATCCTGATCGGCTCGATCGGCGCCGTCATCCAGGCCCTGCAGACGACCTAGTGCGGCATCTGATAACGATTGACCGGAAACGAATGGGATCGCAGAGGCCGCACGAGGTCCAGGGAACCGTCAGCGCGATCGAGGCCGCGATCGCGCCTGCGATCCACAGGCTCATGAAGATGTACGACCAGGGCGACGGGAAGATCAGCTTGTCGGTGTCCTGGCGGGCGCCGTTGTGCGTCGCGTACGCCATGATCTCGTACGGTTGTTGAAGTAGCTCATGCGCGTCGCGCCTTCGCTGACGCCCACACCCGCCGCCGGCCCCGCGATCAGGCCGATGAGTGCGCCGAGCCCGTCCGAGATCTCATGGGAGACGACGTAGACGTTGAAGGCGCACGGGTGGCAGTTCCTCCAGCTCGTCGAGGAGGCATTCCCTCACTTCGGGGCCCGGATCGAATCCGTGCTCAGCGTGACATGGAGATGTTCTACGCGCAGGCGCATCGGCATGCGACACCGCACACCACCGGCCTGGACTTCGCGAAGCCGGTCGCATTGACCGAGGTGACGTCGCGCTAGATCGGCAGACGCAGGAACCTCGCCCCGGGCGGCTGGAACCTCGATTCGACCGAGTGCCTGATCGCGATCGGGTCCTTCTCCTGTCCATGTGAGAAGTGCAGAGGGTCAGGGCCGGGCTGCAGGACCATCACGACGTGATGGCCCGTGCCGGGCCCGAACACGCACAGGTCGCCCGCGCGGGCCTGCGCGAGCGTGATCCCCTGGCAGCCTCGCAGCAGCGTGCCGGTGAACCCGTCGGCCTTGAACCCGCCGCCGTTCGGGTCCTTCGCGCCGGCGACGTGCGCGACGAGCGTCACGGATTGCGAGCAGTCGATCGTCAGGCGGCCTGCGGTCAGCTCCCGTTGCAGCTGCGCGAGCGTCGCGATGCCGAAGATCGTCCGTGTCCGGACGTCGTGCACCGGGTAGTGCACGCTCGGGTTGTTGTTCAACAGGAGGTGCATGAGGGAGACGGCATTCGCGCGGACCGCCGCCTCGTGCGCGGCGCGCTTGTCGACCTGCGGCGGGGCCGGCCTCCGGTGCGGGTCGTTCATGTGCTTCCGGTAGGCCGTCGCGCGCTTCACCATCGCGGGAGTCGGCTTCAGCGTCCCGTTCAGATATGCGATGAGCTTGTCGCCGGCCGAGTGATCCGGCGTCTGGTATCCGAGCCAAAGCTTCTTGCGGTAGACGGCGTTCGCCGACCCCTGGTCGTAGCGGCCTGTGACCGGCACGCCGAGCAGCTTCTGCAGCATCCGGACGTCCGCCCCTTGCGTGGGCGGCTGGGTCACCTTGAGAACTCTCACGCTGGAACCTCCTGGCCTCCGAATGATCGGGACGCCGCAGCGTTCGAACCGCGATCTTAGGCGGATTTCGAGGATCGCTTCCATCCCTCGGTCGAGTGTTGACAGGCCGAGCGCGAGGTTGGGACACTCGAACGCAGACGAGAGGGGGCTTGCATTGGTGGTGGAGCATCCTGCGGCTCGTCTGCGGTGGAGGGTGCGCTGCGTCCTGCGGAGGGTGAGATGGCGCGGCTGAGTGCGCGCGGCGCGCGCTTCATCGGCCATTTCGAAGGCTGGCGGCCCACGCCGTACAACGACCCGACGAACAACGCCACGATCGGGTTCGGTCACCTGCTGCACATGGGCCCGGTCACGGCGGGCGACGACGCGAGGTGGGGCTCGATCACGATGCAGCGCGGCATCCAGTTGCTGCAGAAGGACGCCGCGGTCGCAGTGACGGCGATGGGCCACTACATCACCGTCCCGTTGCAGCAATGCCAGATCGACGCGCTCGTCTCCTTTGCCTACAACTGCGGAGGCGGTGCGCTGTCCGGCTCGGTCGGCCACGCCGTCAACGCGCACCAGGACCCGACACCGGCGCTCGTGCAGTGGGATCACTCGGGGGACGCCGTCCTGCCGGGCCTGCTCGAGCGGAGGAAGCGCGAGGCGCACCTGTTCATGACGGGCGACTACGGTGACGGCCGCCCGCCCGCGAAGAACGGAGGGCCGCCGAAGCCCAAGCCGAAGCCGCTCACGCAAGTTCCCACTCCGGTCCCCGACTGGGCGTGGCTCTGGGTCGAGTGGAAGCTCGGACGCGCGCAGTTCAAGGGCCGCGCCGGCGATCCCGCTCTCCGTCATCTCACGTCTGCGCCGGGAACGGTCCCGCCCTGGGCCTGGAAGTTCGTCAAGCGGTTCGAGTAGCCGGTGCTCGACTTCGCAGCGGTCCAAGTCGCGCTCGGCCTGATCTTCGTCTACCTCGTGCTCGCACTCGTGTGCTCGGCGCTGAACGAGGCGATCTCGACCGCATGGCGCTGGCGTGCGCGCTTCCTCCGGGAAGGGATCGCGAACATGCTCGACCCGGACGACCCGGTCAAGGGCGCCGAGTACGCCAAGGCGTTGTACGCCCATCCGGTCGTCAACAGCATGATTCGCCCGAACACGCCGAAGGGCAAGCCGCGCCACCCGTCGTACCTGCCGGCTCGCATCTTCGCGACCGCGTTACTGGACATCGATCGCAAGGGCGCAGAGCGCACGGTGAAGGAGCAGATCGACGCAGTGCCGAGCCCGCAGACGCGCGCAGCGCTGCAGGCGCTGTGGGCCGACTCGGGCGGGCGGCAGGACGTGTTCCGTCACGCGGTGGAGGGGTGGTACGACGACGCGATGGACCGCGTTTCCGGCTGGTACCGGCGCCGGATGCACGTCCTCATGTGGGCGGTCGCGGGAGTGATCGTCCTCTCGCTGAACGTCGACACGATCCGGATCGCCAACCACCTCTGGAAGGACCGCACGATTCGCGCCGCGGTGATCGCGCGAACCCAGCACCCGGCCGCGGGCGAGACGAATCCGTCCGTCACCAACGTCGCGGTCAGCGTCGACAAGCTGCAACAGCTCAAGCTGCCGGTCGGCTGGTGGATCGAGCGGCGGCCGTCGGGTGCAGGAGGCTGGGGCCTGACGGTGCTGTTGAAGCTGCTCGGCCTATTGATGACCGCCGCCGCGATGACGCTCGGAGCGCCGTTCTGGTTCGACGTGCTCGGCAAGGTCGCCCGCATCCGATCGTCCGGGCAGATACCGGCGACGACGCAGCCGCCGCAGCCCGTGACGTGGAGCCCGCCGGCGCCCAGCGAGGTGACGCCGGTTCACGCAGCGCCGCGGGTCCGCCGCGTCAAGGCGTAGCTCAGCTCTTCGTAAGCCGCGCGTGGATCTCCCGCGTCAGGGCCTCGACCCTCTCGGTGAGCTCCTTGTCCTGCTGCGTGATATCCGTGTTCGACTGGAGAAGCGCCTTGAGCTCGTCGGTCTCTCGCTTCAAGGCCGACTCGCGCCGTTGCATCGCCGCGGTCACCTCTTCACGATGCGCTTCGAGCTTGTCCGACGCCGTCTTGTCGCGCTCGACCTGACGCGTCTGGGCGAGCAGGATCAACGGCGCGGCGTACGCGGCCTGCGTCGAGAACGCGAGGTTCAGCAGGATGAATGGGTACGGGTCCCAGCGGAGCCCGACGGCGACCGCGTTGAGCGCGATCCAGACGATGACGATGATGGTCTGGCCGAGAATGTATTGCGGCGTACCGAAGAAGCGGGCAGCCGCCTCGGCGCGCCGGCCGAAGGCGTCTTCGCCGAAGGCGCTGAACGTGGTGGGCATATCAGGCGCAGATTCGCGCGGAGGGGCTCTGCTCCTGCCGTCGTATGGTCCTCGAGGTGTTGACGCCGGTGCGCACGCGACGGAGAGCTCGTCGGCAGTGGGTCGTGGTGGTGGTCCTCCTGGCCGTCGGCGTCGCAGCCGCGGCGATCCGCGCGCACATCACGGCGGCGAGGCGAGGCTACTCCGACACGAGGGGCGCGACGGTCGTGCACTACACGTTCGCGAGCCGGCTGCTCGGTCGAAGCCTCTCCGAGATCGGCGTCGTGCCCGCCGGCGGCGGCCGGCGGCCGTTGCTTGTCCTCTTGCACGGACGCCACGGTCCCTCGCCGGTCTCGTGGCTCATCCCGTCGAAGACGGGTCCGGAGTCGCTGCTCAGCAACCAGTTCTTCGGCGCGCTCGCGAGCCTCGGCACCCACGCGCCTGTGGTGGTGCTCGTGAACGGCGGCGGTCACAGCTACTACCACGATCGCGAGGACGGCCCCTGGGCCTCGATGATCCTGCGCGAGGCGATTCCCGACGCGGTTCGGAGGTTTCGGACCGTCACCGGGCGGATCGCGATCGGCGGCGAGTCGATGGGTGGCTACGGCGCGCTCCATCTCGCCTCGCTGCGCCCGGCCGAGTTCTGCGCCGTCGGCGGCCATTCGGCGGCGCTCTGGCTCACCGGCGGGCAGAGCGCGCCGGGAGCGTTCGACGACGCGGTGGACTACGTTCGGAACGATGTCTTCGCGGCAGCCCGGCGCGGCGCGTTCGACCGCTTGCCGGTCTGGATCGACGGGGGGACGGCAGATCCGTTCCGCAGCGCGGATGCTGCGTTCGTCGAGGTCCTGCGCCGACGCTCGGCGCAGGTGAGCTACCACGTCTGGCCCGGCGGGCACTCCGCGTCGTATTGGAACGTGCACATGTCGGCGTATCCGCTTCTACGCCTCCGCGCTCGCGGGCTGTCGCGCCTGAGCCCGCGGGCTACTCGAGGAGGAGCCGCGCGTACTCTTCGAGCGCAGCCACCACCTGTCGCTTCGAGCGTCCGCCGCGGCGGCGCAGCTCGTAATACGTCTCGAAGCTCGTCAACACGGCGAGCGCGCCGAACACGAAGGCATCGTCGCGGTCGAGCTTTCGGAGCATGATCTTGAGCTCTGCGTAGCGATCGCGCGTCTGCCGTTCCACGAGCGCGCGGGCGGCGGGATCGACCGCGGCGGCGCCGTAGAGCTGCACGAGGATCTTCTCCTCGGCCGACCAGAACTCGACCACCCGCTCGAGCCAGAGGTCGATGTCGTCCGTCTCGCGGAGCGCAACGAGCGCCGGGTTGGCGTCGAAGGTCTCGCACATCGCGTCGACGAGGCCGATGCGCGACCCGAAGTGGGAGTACAGCGTCGCGCGCGAAACGCGCGCCCGGTCGGCGACCTCTTCGACGGTCGTCTCGTGGAAGCTTCCTTCCTCCAGCAGGTCGCGAACGGCCTGGAGGATCTGCGCCCGCGACGCGCCGCTCCGCGCGTTCTTCCTAGTGGCGTACATCTCTGACATGAAGTCTAGACATGGTGTCCGGATGGTGTTAGGTTCCGGCATAGGAATCTGGACATGATGTCCAGACAATCTGTAAAGGAGGCGGAGATGCCGGAGGTGTCCAAGGAGACCGCGCCGCAGGTGGAGGAGAGTCCGGTCCTCTTCGGTCGTTACGGTGACCTCGACGGCTACATGGGCGGATTCGAGGCGGTCGTCGCGCGCAATCTGGCTGCAGGGGTCGGTGCCTGATGACGCCCGGCGCCGCAATCGCACTCGACGCGAACGTTCGCAGGATCGCCGGAGACCTGATCACATTTCTGGAGACGGGCGATGCGTGCGAGGGCCTCTTCGCGCCGGACGTGTTCTTCGACGTGACCGTCCCGCATTGGCGGCTGCAGGCGGCTGGGCGGGAGGACGCGATCGCGCTTCGGCTCGACCGGCATCCCGCGCCGGGGCGTGTCGTCCGCTCACGCCTCGACGAGACGTCGACCGGGTTCGTGCTGGAGTTCGAGGAGCGCTGGGAGGAAGGCGGCCGTGCCTGGTACGCACGCGAGATCGCCCGCGCCGACGTGGGCGAGGACGGCATCACGCAGCTGTCGGTGTACTGCACCGGCGACTGGGACGAACGGCGCGAGGAGCAGCACCGCCGCGCGGTGCAGCTCGTCCGTCCGTAACGCGGCGGGCCGGGTTAGAGTCTCGTCTTCCATGGGCGCTGACCCGGCTTCCCGCGTCGCGGAGCTCCTGCACGAAGCGGCGGAGACACACCACACCGTCTTCCGGATCACCGACGGCGAGGATCCCGATTGGGCGTCGTGGTATGCCGACTGGCTCCTCGATCTCTCGGAGCTGCCCGAGGCCCTCGGCGCCCGGCCGGTTCGGAGCCATCTGGTGCACGCACTCGTCGGGCTCGACCGCGAGTTTGTCACCGCTCAGCCCGCGGGACGCTGGGAAGACTGGTACGCGGAGCGGCTCGGCGGCTTGCTCTAGCCGGCCGACGCCGTCCGCGGACCCAGCTTGAATCCGCCGCAGTCAAATCCAAGGAGATAGCAATGCCTCTGACCCAAAGTCAGCTGACGAACGCCGTGGCCGAGCGGGCCGGCCTGTCGCGCGCGCAGGCGAAGGACGCGATCCAGGCGCTCGAGGAAGTCGTGCTGGACGAGATCGGCAACGCCGAGAAGGTCAAGATCGGGAACCTCGTGCAGCTCACCGTGCGCGTGAAGCCCGCGACCAAGGCGCGCGTCGGCCGCAACCCCGCAACGGGTGAGGAGATCACGATCGGGCCGAAGCCGGCCTCGGTCGATGTTCGCGCGCGTGTTCTCGCGAAGACCAAGTCTGCGCTTCCTTCGCTTCAGAAGGCGAAGAAGCGGCTCGCCGCGTAGCGCGTGATTCCCGGGAGGGGTCGCAGGCGCGGCCCCTCCCGTCAGGCGCGATCGCCCGCGAGCCGCTCGCGCTTGGCGCGTGACGCCATCGTCTGGCGCTTGGAGGCGGAGAGCTCGAGCTTCCGGAGGCGGATCGAGAGCGGCGTCACCTCCACCGCCTCGTCGTCGCGGATGAACTCGAGGGCCTGCTCGAGCGAGAGGATGCGCGGCGGGATGAGCCGGACGGTGATGTCCGCCGACGCCGCCCGCACGTTCGTCAGCTTCTTCGGCTTGGACGCGTTGACGTCGAGATCGTCCGAGCGCGAGTTCTCGCCGACGACCATGCCTTCGTAGAGCTCGTCGCCCGGCTGGATGAAGAGCGAGCCGCGCTCCTGCAGCGTCTGAATGGCGTAGTCGGTCGCCTGTCCGCGGCGGTCGGCGACGAGGCTGCCCGTCGGGCGTGTGCGCAGCTCGCCGTGCCACGGCTCCCAGCCGTCGAACACGTGGTGGAGGATGCCGGTGCCCCGCGTCTCGGTGAGGAACTCGGTCCGGAATCCGATCAGGCCGCGCGCCGGCACGACGTACTCCATGCGCGCCCAGCCGGTCCCGTGGTTGACCATCTTCTGCATCCGGCCCTTGCGGAGTGCGAGCAGCTGCGTGACCACGCCGATGTACTCCTCGGGAGCGTCGATCGCGACCCGTTCCACGGGCTCGGAGCGGGTGCCGTCGATGTCGCGCATCAGCACCTCCGGCTTGCCGACCGTGAGCTCGAAGCCCTCGCGCCGCATGAGCTCGACGAGCACCGCGAGCTGCAGCTCGCCGCGTCCCTGAACCTCCCACGCGTCCGGCCGCGACGTGGGAAGGACACGCAGCGAGACGTTCCCGACGAGCTCCTGGTCGAGCCGCGTCTTGATCTGGCTCGCGGTGAGGCGATCGCCTTCCGTGCCGGCGAGGACGCTCGTGTTGATGCCGATCGTGATCGACAGGCTCGGCTCGTCGACCGTCGTGACGGGAAGCGGACGTGGATCGGAGGGGTCGGCGATCGTCTCGCCGATCGTCACGTCGGGCAGGCCGGCGAGCGCGACGATCTCACCGGGGCCGGCCTCGTCGGTCGGGACCCGGTCGAGAGCCTCAGTCGTGTAGAGCTCGGTCACGCGTGCGTTCTCGATCGTCCCGTCCGCGTGGCACCACGCGATCTGGGCGCCCTTGCGCAACGTGCCGTGATGGATCCGCAGCAGCGCGAGCCGACCGACGTACGGGCTTGCATCGAGGTTCGTCACGAGCGCCTGGAGCGGATGCCGGGGGTCGTAGGTCGGCGCAGGGATCGTGGCGAGGAGCGTGTCGAAGAGCGGGCCGAGGCTCGGCTGCAGCGCGTCGGGGTGAAGCCCGGCCTCGCCCGAGCGCGCGTTCGCGTACACGATCGGAAACTCGATCTGAGCCTCGTTTGCGTCGAGGTCGAGGAAGAGCTCGTACACCTCGTCCACGACTTCCTGCGGGCGCGCATCAGGGCGGTCGACCTTGTTGACGACGAGCACGACGGGCAGCTCGGACTCGAGCGCCTTGCGGAGCACGAACCGCGTCTGCGGCAACGGACCCTCGGATGCATCGACGAGGAGCAGGACGCCGTCGACCATCGTGAGGCCGCGCTCGACCTCACCTCCGAAGTCGGCGTGGCCGGGCGTGTCGATGATGTTGATCTTCGTGCCGCCGAGGCGGACCGCGGTGTTCTTCGCGAGGATCGTGATGCCCTTCTCGCGCTCCAGGTCGGTCGAGTCCATCACCCGCTCGCCGACGTCCTGATGCTCGCGGAACGATCCGGACTGCCAGAGCATCGCGTCGACGAGCGTCGTCTTGCCGTGATCGACATGAGCGACGATCGCGACGTTCCGCAGATCGTCACGACGCGCGAGGTGGGCTCCTTCCGGCACAGCAGCGGAGGGTAGCGACGAGGTGCGAGCCGTCAGCCGCCGCGCGGCGCGGCAGCGGGCAGCTGCACCGTGACGCGGAGCCCGCCGGCCTCCCTGGGCGTGAGGGTGAGGGTCCCGTCGTGAGCGTGGGCGATGCTCTTGACGATCGCCAGGCCGAGGCCGACGCCGGCCTGGTCGCCGCGCTTGCGCTCGGTGCCGCGAAGAAACGGCTCGGCGAGTGTCGACACTGCCCGCGGGTCGAGCGCGTCCCCGGTGTTCTCGACGGTGAGCACCGCGCTCTTCGGGCGAACGCTGGTCGTGACCCACACGCTGCCCTGCGCGGGCAGGTTGTGGACGATCGCGTTGTGCACGAGATTCGTGCTCATCTGGAGCAGGAGTGCGTGCGAGCCGACGGTGGGCGTGAGATCGCCGGACGTCGCGATCGTGAGGCCGCGCCGTTCTGCGAGAGGGAGGAGCGCCTCGGCGGCTTCCTCCGCGATCAGGGACAGGTCGACCTGCTCTCGCGCGAACGACCGTTGGTCGGCGCGGCTGAGAACGAGCAGCGCCTCGGTGAGGTCGATCGCCCGCGTGTTGACGTCCTGCAGACGGTCGACGAGCTCTCCGGTGTCGCGGTCCGGATCGCTGCGCGCGACCTCGAGGAGCGTCTGCGCGATCGCGAGCGGGGTGCGCAGCTCATGGGACGCGTTCGCCGCGAACCTCTGCTGTTCGGTGACGTGTGCCTCGAGCCGGGCGAGCATGGCGTCGAAGCTGTCGGCGAGCTCGCGGAACTCGTCCCGGCGCCCTTCCAGCGCGACCCGGTGGGAGAGCGACCCGCTCGCCGCCACGCGCGTCGCGTCGGTGATGCGAGTCAAGGGAGCGAGCATCCGGCCGGCGAGCAGCCAACCGCCGAGGAGGCCGAACACGAGCAGGAACCCCATCACGATCGCTGCGATCGGCGTGAAGTCGCGCACGAGGTCGCCGTGGCTGCGCACCATGAAGATCACACCGGGATGGACGCCGCGCGACAGCGAGAAATAGCCGGCCGTGAGCAACACGGCACCTGCCAGCATCAGAAAGCCCGCGTAGCTGAGGGTCAGCTTGAGGCGCACGCTCAGACCCGGCGCCCTAGCCACGCGTTCCCCCGTGCGCGCTGATGCGGTAGCCCACGCCGGGCACGGTGGCGATGAGCCAGGGTTCGCCGAGGCGCTTGCGCAGCCCCGACACGGTGATGCGAACGGCGTTCGTGAAGGGATCGGCGTTCTCGTCCCAGGCGCGCGCGAGGAGGTCTTCGGCGCTGACGACACCGCCCTCGGCGGCGACGAGGACCTCGAGCACCGCGAACTGCTTCCTCGTCAACGCGACGTAGCGGTCGTCGCGGTAGACCTCGCGGCGGAACGGGTCCAGCCGCAGGCCTGCGATCTCTCGCACGGGGGGCCTGTTGTGCACGCGGCGACGGTCGAGCGCCCGGAGGCGGAGCACGAGCTCCTGGAGCTCGAACGGCTTTGTCAGGTAGTCGTCGGCGCCGAGCTCGAACCCCGTCGCCTTGTCATCGAGGCGGTCGGCGGCCGTGAGCATGAGAATCGGCATGCCGGTGCCGGAGCCGACGATGTGGCTTGCGATCTCGTCGCCGCTCGGACCGGGAACGTCTCGATCGAGCACCGCGATGTCGTAGGCGTTGACGCGCAGCAGCTCGAGCGCGTCGTCACCGTCACCTGCGATGTCCGCAGCGATCGCCGCCAGGCGTAGGCCGTCGCGGATCGCTTCCGCCATGTACGGCTCGTCTTCGACGATCAAGACGCGCATGCCCCGATGCTAAAGGCGACGCGTTTCGTCGGTGTATCGAAAACCCGGTACGGCCTCGCAACACCGCGCCGCCTTGAATCGCAGCATGGCCTACCGCGCACCGGCACGAGCGACGCGACGCCGGATTCGGGTTCGCAGGTTGCGTGCCGCCGGCCTGCTGCTCGTCGTCGCGACGCTCGGCGCAGCCGTCGGCTACCGGATGGTCGCCTCCGCAGTGTCGCCCGCGGTTTCGTCCGGCGACACCGCGGCCAGCGAAGCTGTGCCCCGCACGGTGTGGCCCGCGCACGGCCAGGCCGCCTTCGTCGAGGGAGGGCAGTCGCAGATCCACGCCGGCCCGCACCAGCACGCGGCGCCGATCGCCAGCGTCGCCAAGGTGATGACCGCCTATCTCGTTCTCCGCGACCATCCGCTCGGCCTCGGTCAAAGCGGCCCGACGATCACGATCACCGACGCCGATGTCGCAGACACCGACCGCCGGCGCGGACAGGAGGAGTCGATCGTGCCGGTCGCGGCTGGAGAGCGGTTGAGCGAGCTCCAGGCACTGCAGGCGCTGCTGCTGCCGTCGGCGAACAACATCGCCGCGGTCCTCGCGCGGTGGGATGCCGGTTCGACAGACGGGTTCGTCGTGAAGATGAATGCCGCGTCAGCCTCCCTCGGCATGACCCGTACCCGCTACACGGATCCGAGCGGCTACGACGACGCAACCGTGTCGACCGCCGCGGACCAGGTGCGCATCGTCGACCAGGCCATGCGTTTGCCGGTGTTCGCGAACCTCGTTGCCACACCGAGCGCGACGCTGCCGGTCGCAGGGACCGTGCGCAACACCGACACGTTGCTCGGACACAGCGGATTCGTCGGCGTCAAGACGGGCTCGGACGACGCGGCAGGCGGGTGCTTCGCGTTCCGCGCCGTCCGGTGGATCAACGGCAGATGGACGACGATCACCGGTGTCGTGTTGGGCCAGCCGGGCCACGACCAGATCGCAGCCGGGCTCATCGCGGCCCACGCCATGGTCGACCGCATCGCCGGTCGGGACGGCATAGGATCGGCGAAACCGTCCGGAGGAGGAATCGATGGCAGTCGCCTACGTTCAGGAGTTCGGGATCGCGGATCGGTCGACGGATAACTACGACTTCGTGGCCGACAAGATCGGGGACGGCCCGTTCGACGGGCTGATCGTGCACACCGCCGGTTTCGACGACGAGGCAGGCGTGTTCCGGATCCTCGACGTGTGGGAGACCCGCGAGCAGGCCGAGCGGTTCATCGCCGAGCACGTGCAGCCGATGATCGAGCAGGGGCCGGATGCGTTCCCGAACCCGGGCGCGTTCACGATGCCGACCAGGGAAGGCTTCTACGAGCTCCACCACGTCGTCGGCGGATAGGCCGATCCAGGGAGGCTGCTGTGCCGGGCCTTCCGTTCGTACCTAGGCTGATCGCGTGATCGCGATCGTGGCCGGGCTCGGCGCGGCCCTTTGCTGGGCCGCGGCGACGTTGTGCGCCGCGAAGGCGAGCCGGCTCATCGGCGCGCGGTCCGTCCTCGCCTGGGTGATGCTGACCGGCCTCGCGATCACTCTGCCGATCGCGGCGTTCTCGGGGATCCCGCGAAACCTGCACGGGGTCGAGTTGACCTGGATCGTCCTGGCGGGGTCCGGCAACGTGGCCGGGTTGCTGCTCGCGTACGAGGCGATGAGCCGCGGGAAGGTGTCGATCGTCGCGCCGATCAGCTCGACAGAAGGAGCGATTGCGGCGTTGCTCGCGGTGGCCACCGGAGAGGCACTCGGCCTCTCGTCCGCGGTTCTCCTCGCGCTGATCGCGGCCGGCGTGGTCCTCGCGAGCCTCACCTCGTCCGACGACGCGGTTGGAGGTCACACGATCGAGGCGACACTACTCGCGGCGGCCGCGGCCTGCAGCTTCGGGGTCAGCCTGTTCGCGACCGCCCGCGTCTCCAACGCGTTGCCGCTCGTCTGGGCGGTGCTCCCGCCGCGCGTCGTCGGCGTCACCGTCGTCGCGCTGCCGTTGCTCGCCGCTCGGCGCGTCCGAATCGAGGCGGCCGCAGTGCCGCTCGTCCTCACCTCGGGCGTGTGTGAGGTTGCGGGCTTCACGGCGTTCTCCCTCGGCGCGCGTCACAGCATCGCCGTCAGCGCGGTGCTCGCCTCGCAGTTCGCCGCCTTCGCAGCGCTCGCGGCATTCTTTCTGTTTCGTGAGCGCCTACGAACGGCTCAGGTCTTCGGGATCACGATGATCGCCGTGTGCGTTGCACTCCTGAGCGCGATTCGCGCGTGAGCGCGCGCGCCATGAGTCAGCGGGTGATCGTCACGGGGACGCCCCCGTGGATGTGCGTGCCGAGCCACGTCATCGCGGGACTGTCGAGGCGGACGCAGCCGTGCGATTCGGCGGTGCCGGGCGTCCCGCCGATTCGATAGACGCCGTGCAGCGCGATCTGGCCGGGGCCGCCCTCGAATTCCTGGAAGACGTTCGAGCGGGCGCTGAGCGCGAGCGCGAACGGGCCGCCTGGATGCCCGGGAGTGATCCGCAGCCATTCCTCGACGAAGAAACGGCCCTGCGGCGTCGGCGTCGACGGCTTGCCGACGACGGCGCGGAAGCTCTTGGCCGGCCGTCCGCTCCTGAAGACGTCGACGCGGCGCTCCGCGAGGCGGATGACGATCGCCCAGCGGGTGGTCGCGCCCACGGTTCCCGGCTGCCTGATCCAGCCGGTGTGGCCGTTCGGGCGGCCCGGAAGAAGCACCTTCAGCCACATCACGCCCTGCTTGCCGCGCTCGCGTGCGAGCACCGGCAGGATCGTGCGCTCGTTGGTGATCGACCGTCGCGGTGTCACGACCTCGAGCACCGGAGCGTGGCCGTCCGGGCGTGCGCGGACGCCGTGCGGCGTCATCACCTGGGCGAGCCGCTGCATCCGGGGCACCGAGACGGCTCCGGCCGGGGTCGGAGCCAGGCCGAGCACTCCCGCCAGCGCCGCGATCGCGGCGATCGAGGCGCGTCTCCCCATCGCGGGTACGAGGCTATCCGCTCGCCTACGCTATTGATAGTCGTGGCAACGCGTAACGTCTCGTGCCGGCCGGGGTCCGATCGACGATGGCAACCGTAGAGCCTCGCCGCTACGGCCGCCGCGTCTTCCTCGGTGTGCTCGCCGGCGGCCTGACGTCGTTCGCGTGGGCCCCCGCGGCGAGCAGGATCTTGTCACCGCTCACCTCCGCGGGGTCGCAGCTCCTCGGCAACGTCTTCCCGGTCGGCGGGTGGCGCATCTACACGATCAGCGGGTCGATGCCCGTGTTCGACCCGCACACCTGGTCGCTCACCGTCGACGGTCTCGTCGAGCACGAGCTGAAGCTGAGCTACGACGACCTGCGTCGACTGCCGGTCGCCGAGCAGGTGTCCACGTTCCACTGCGTCACCGGCTGGACCGTGCACGACGTTCGGTGGCGAGGTGTTCGGTTGAAGCACGTTCTCGACCTTGCCGCCCCGCGGCGCTCGGCGCACGCTCTTCGCTTCGTGTCGAGCGAGCATCCCTACGACGACTCGTTGACGATCGACCAGGCGCTCTTGCCGGACGTGATGCTCGCGCTCGATCTCGACGGCTCGCCGTTGTCGCGTCCGCACGGCGCACCGTTGCGCCTCGTGATCCCGGAGATGTACGGCTACAAGGGCGTCAAGTGGCTCGAGCGCATCGAGGTCGTCGCCGACCAGCCGACCGGCTACTGGGAGAATCTCGGCTACGACCGGGACGCATGGGTCGGGAGGTCGAACGGCTACGGCTGAGCGCGTCCTCCGCTTCAACCGGACGGAGCGGTCGCTGCACTGGGTGCACGCGATCGCGTTTCTCGTGCTGCTCGGCTCCGGTCTCGCGCTCTACCTGCCGAGCCTCGCGCAGCTGATCGGCCGACGACCGCTGCTGAAGGACATCCACGTGTACACCGCAGTCGCCTGGGCGGCGGCGCTCGGGCTCGTCGTCTTGGCCGGCAATCGCCGATCGCTCCGGCGCACTGCGCGCGAGCTCGACGTCTTCGACCGCGACGACCGTGACTGGCTCCGCGGGCGAAAGGCGCCCCAGGGGAGATTCAACGCCGGCCAGAAGCTGAACGCGGCGATCACCGCAGCGTTCGCGATCCTCTTCGCCGTCACCGGCACGCTGCTGTGGCTCGGCGAGCGCGACACGCGGTTTCGCTTCGCGCAGACGATCCTGATCCACGACTGGCTCACACAGATCTCGCTGGTCCT
>DASXDB010000233.1:0-2878 GCA_036490895.1 Gaiellaceae bacterium | reverse complement strand
ATCCTCAACGCCTGGGCGAACGTCACTCCGACGTCGTCCTCGCCGCGTACCGGTGCGAGAGGGACCCAGTGCACACCATCCGAAAAGCGATCGGAGGCCTCGGCGGCAGCCTGGAGTGTCAGGCGCGTCTTTCCCGTTCCTCCGGGCCCGGTCAGCGTGACCAGCCTCGCATCGTTGCGATCGAGCAGCTCGACAACCTCCCGGAGCTCGCGTTCGCGACCGAGAAAGGCGGTTGCGGGAATCGGAAGATTGCTCAGATGGAGGCTCTTCAACGCTGGGAACTCGCCGTCGCCGAGCTGGTACACGCGCTCGGGTGCGCCGAGGTCCTTAAAACGGTGCTCGCCGAGGTCAGTCAGCTTCTCGTAGTCGACCAGCAGCGCTGTCGCCGCTGAAACGAGCACCTGTCCTCCGTGCCCTGCCGCCGCAACCCTGGCAGCGCGATGGACGTCGTGGCCGACATACCCCTCGCCGGTGACGACCGGCGCTCCCGTGTGGAGGCCGACGCGCACACGGATTGGACCCGGCGCTAGAGCCTCTGTCAACGCGGCGGCAGCGAAAAGAGCACCGGGGGCAGTCGGAAACGCAAAGAAGAAGGCGTCTCCCTGCGCGTCGACCTCGACGCCGCCACTACGACCACACTCCTCCCGGATCGTCGCGCGATGGTCGTCAAGCGCAGCCGCGTAGGCTTCGGCGCCCAGCTCCTTGAGCAGCGACGTCGAGCCTTCGACATCCGTGAACACAAAGGTGACCGTGCCGGTCGGAAGGTCGGGCCGCATCCGTTGATCATCCGCCGATGTCAGCCAACCGGCAAGCAGCTTCCGTAACACGACACCTTGAACACTCACGGAGAGCCAGCCGCCACCCGCCCGAGCGGAACTCGAACCGCCATTCGCGTGCTGCCGCTCAGGCATCTGTAGAGAGGGGGAAACCGGCCGCGCTCACGCTCGGCCCATGCGCCAGCGTCAGCGCCCTGATCGCAGGGAACACTTGCGGAACCACGAGGCTGTCACCGCTTCGGAAGGAATAGCGGGGGCAGGATTTGAACCTGCGACCTCCGGGTTATGAGCCCGGCGAGCTACCTGACTGCTCCACCCCGCGTCGCGGCCGTCAAGTGTACCACCGCCGATCTCTACGATCCACGGGGTGTTCTGGCTTGCGCTCGCGTTCTTCCTCGTTGCCGTGCTCGGCTCGCTCGGCTTCGCCGCGCTTCGGGCCTGGCGACTCTGGAAGACGGTGCGAGCGACGGCGAAGGCGGCGACGGATGCGGTCGGACGCGTCATGACCTCCGCCGAAACGGCTGAGCGGCGCGCCGTCTCGCTGACCGCCGGGACCGAGCGCCTCTCCGCCGGGATCACACACCTGCAGGCGTCGCTCGAAGAGCTCAGCGCGGTCCGCGCGGCGGCGGCCGAGCCCCAGAAGCTCCTGGCGTCGATCCGCGGCCTGGTGCCGCGCAAGTGACGCGCGTCGCGGCGATCGACCTCGGCACGAACGCCACGCGACTGCTCGTCGCCGACGTCTCGAACGGCGATCTGACGGAGCTCGTGCGGCGGACGCGCATCACGCGGCTCGGCGAAGGGGTCGATGCACGGCGCCGCCTCCTCCCCGTTCCGATCGCACGCGTCCGCAACGCGCTCACCGACTTTCGCCGCGAAGCGGAAGAGCTCGGCGCCGAACGCACGCTTGCAGTCGCGACGAGCGCCGTCCGCGACGCGGAGAACGGCGAGGCGTTCCTCGGCGAGCTCGAATGGTCGTACGGCTTCGCAACGCGCCTCCTCACCGGTGACGAGGAGGCTGCGATGACGCTGAGCGGCGTCGGCCCGCTCGAGCCCGGCACCGTGGTGATCGACGTCGGCGGCGGCTCGACCGAGCTGATCACTGACACCTTCCGCGCGAGCCTCGACGTCGGCTGCGTCCGGTTGACCGAGCGCCACGGCACAGACCTCGAGGCGATGGCGGCCGAGGTGCGCTCCGTGCTGCCGACGCTCACCGCACAGCGAGCATTGAACGTCGACGGCACCACGGCCGAGCTCGCCGCGCTCACCGGCGGCCGCACGGTCACGCTCGCCGCGATCGACGAGGCGCTCGCCTGGATCGGCGACTCCAGCGACGAGGACCGCCGCGCACAGCTGATCGAGCCGGACCGCAGCGACGTCCTCGCGGCCGGGGTCGTCGTCGTCCGGGAGACGCTTCGCCACCTCGGTCTCGGCGAGACCACCGCCTCCGACCGCGACCTCCTGAACGGCATCGCCCTGGCCGCAGCGCGTTTGCCGGAGCCAGGCGAAGGAGACGCTCCACCCGGCGCCTACACCTGCTGCTAGATACTTGCGCTCGCAATCTTCCTCTGCTAAGGTACTTGTGTCATCAAGTTTATGAGGAGGAACACACCAATGAGCACCACTGAGCAGCAGGCGACGGGCACCTTCGCCGCCGACCCCGTCCACTCGCACGTCGGCTTCGAGGTTCCTTATGCCGTCGCGACGTTCTCCGGCGAGGTGACCGACTTCACGGCGACGCTCGTCGACGGGCACCTCGAGGGCTCGGCGAAGATCGAGAGCATCAAGCTGAAGGACGAGAACCTCCAGGCGCACGTGCTCTCGCCCGAGTTCTTCGACGCCGAGCGCCATCCCGTCCTGACCTTCAGCGGCGAGCTCGCGCGCGACGGCGACCGGGCCACGATCGACGGCGAGATCACGATGAAGGGGATCACCCGGCCCGCCACGCTCGAAGGCACGATCGTCGGCCCGACCGTCGACCACTTCGGCGCGACGCGCGTCGGGTTGAAGCTCGAGACGGTCGTCGACCGCACCGCCTTCGACATGAAGTGGAACATGCCGCTCCCGAACGGCGAGCCGGCACTCGGCAACGAGGTCACCCTGAA
>DASXDB010000232.1:0-5061 GCA_036490895.1 Gaiellaceae bacterium | reverse complement strand
CGCCTCACAGGGGCTCCCGGGACGCGCGGACGGTCACCCAGAGGTAGTACGACATCAACGCGGCGAGGAGCACGGAGAGCACGACCACGAGTGACGCCCCGACCGTCCGCTGCGGGCCGCCCTGGAAAAACAGGTTGATCTGGTTGCCGATCATCGTCGTCCGCGGCGAGCCCGAGATGACATCGTTCGTGTAGTAGTCGCCGAACATCGGCAGGGCGATGAGCACGCTCGCCGCCATGATCCCGTGCTTGCTCAGCGGCAGCGTGACGTGCAGGAACGTGTGCAGCGGGCTCGCCCCGAGGTCGCGGCCGGCCTCGAGCACGCTGCGCTCGATCCGGTCGAGCGTCGCGTACAGGGGCAGGATCAGGTACGGCACGTAGCCGTAGACGAGCGCGAGGATCACGGATGACGCCTGGCCGTCGAGCCAGCCGTACGGGTGGGTGAGCACACCGACATCCATCAGCGTGCGGTTGACGAGGCCGTCGGGCAGGAGCAGCCCGACCCAGGCGAGCATCCGCATCAGGTAGCTGACCCAGAACGGGACGATCAGCAGGACGAGGAGGAGCTTCTTCGTCCGGCGCGCGTGCCGTGAGAGGTAGTACGCGACGGGGTAGCCGATCGCGAGGCAGCCGGCGAGGGACAGCGCGACGTACGCGAACGTGCGCAGGAACACCGTCCAGAACGGGTTGCCCGGACGCAGCTGGCGGAGGACGTCGCGCATCGTGTCGAACTGCCAGTGCAACGGGTTCCACACCGGCACCGGGTTCGAGAAGATCGGGTCGACGCCGCCGAACGCGACGGCGAGCACTGCGTACGTCGGCACGAGGAAGAGCAGGACGAGCCAGACCGCTCCGGGGAGCGCGAAGCTCGGCCAGAGGAGTCGTTGTCTCATCCTGCGACTAGCCGGCCTTGAAGGCGGACCACGCGTTCTGCCAGGTCGCCTGTCCCTGCGTCGTGAGTGGCAACAGGCTGACGGCATGGTCGAAGTCGGCCTGGCGGACGATCGTCGATGCGAGGTTCTTCGGGATGTAGCCCTGCGCGACGACCTTGTCGGGGTTGATCGTCTTGAGGGGCGGCATGTACCCGAGCCACGAGAAGTTCTCGAGGCCGTGCGCGTTGTCGAGCAGGAAGTTCAGGAAGTGGTGGGCGAGCACCGGGTTGTTCGCCTTGCGCAGGATCGTGACCATGTCGCTGCCGACGACCGCGCTCTTCGCCGGGCGCCAGTAGCCGATCACGCTGACCGGCACGTTCTTCGGCATGTAGTACGTGGCGCCCGCCATGTCGCCGGACCACGACTGGCCGAGCCATGTCGCGCCGGTCGGCACGTCCGTGTACTGCGTCGTGTTCGTCTTCACGTTGACCGTCTTCGTGAGCCGCTTCAGGTCGTTTGCCGCTGCTTGCACGAGCTTCGCGTTCTCCGTGTTGACGTCGTGCACGCCGCGATGCTGGAGCGCCATGCCGATCGCCTCGCGCTGGTCGTCGAGGATCGCGACCTTGCCCGCGTAGCGCTGCGCGTGCCAGAACGCGTCGTAGCCGTTCGCGAATGCGGTCGGCGGTGTCTTCACCTTGTCCTTCCGCCACGCGATCCCCGTCGTGTAGACGGTGTACGGCACCGAGTAGCGCGAGTGCACGTCGTAGAACGGGCTCTGGAGCTGCGGCCACACGTTCTTCAGGTTCGGCAGGTAGGAGTGGTTGACCGGCTGGATGAGCTTGCCGGCGACCACGCGTGAGAGGTACTCGACCGTTGCGAACCAGACGTCGAAGCTCGCGCTGCCCGAGGTGAGCTTCGCGAGCGCTTCTTCCTCGTTCTCGAACGTCGTGACCTTGACCTTCACGTTGTAGGCCTTCTCGAACTTCTTCACGACGGCCGGGTTGACGTAGTCCGACCAGTTGAAGACGTTGAGCGGGCCTTTCTCGGTGTCGCGGCCGCTGTCGATGGGCGCGTTGTCCGAGTAGAGCGGAAGCGTGACCGGGTGGCCGCGGCGGGCGAGCGGGATGCCGCCCGGGCCGATCGGCCCGCCGAGTCGCCCGGCGAGCGCGTCTGCCGCTTGCAGCAACGCGTCGGCTCCCGACAGCGCCGCCACCGCGCCGGCCGAGCCGAAGAGGAAATGACGCCTGGTCGTCCTGCGTTCCCGCGGATGCATCTCGTCCTCCCCCGAGGTCGGTTTCGCACAATGCAAACCGACGTAGCACGATGTGTCAAGGCGACTTGTATGATTGGGCACGAGATGGGCGAGCTCCGGACGACGCTTCCCGGCCACGACTACCGGTCGCCGGAGGTCTTCGAGCTCGACCGTGAGCGGGTGTTCTTCCGCGAGTGGATGTACGTCGCGCGGGCCGACGAAGCGCCCGAGCCGGGCGATTTCGTGACCGTCGACGTCGCCGGCGAGAGCGTCGTCGTCGTCCGGGGGAAGGACGAGCGGCTCCGCGGCTTCTACAACGTGTGCCGCCACCGCGGGTCGCGGATCTGCGACGCCGAGACGCGCGGGCACGCGAAGGGCGCGATCAAGTGCCCCTACCACGCGTGGACGTACTCCTACGATGGCAAGCTGATCGGCACGCCGCTCGTCGCAAAGGAAGAGCTCGACCGGTCGACGCTCGGCCTCTGGCCCGTCCGCCTCGAGGAGTGGCAAGGGTTCGTCTTCGTCAACCTCTCCGACGACGCGCCGTCGCTGAGCGAGTCGCTCGAGCAGCAGTTCGACAAACCGCTGCAGTACGAGCGCTGGAACATGCACGAGCTCCGCACCGGCCGCCGCACAGTCAGCGAGGTCGCCTCGAACTGGAAGATCCTGATCGAGAACTACAACGAGTGCCTGCACTGCCCGACCGTGCACCCCGAGCTCTCGCAGGTGGCGCCGGCGTTCGGCAAGGGACTCGTGCTCGAGCCGGGTCGGCCCGACTGGGGTGTCTCGATCGTCAACGGCGGCGTGGGGTACACCGCGACCGGCACGACGAGCATCCCGGTGATGCCCGGGCTCGACGAGCACTCGGCGAGCTCGATGTACGGCGCGACCGTGTACCCGAACATGTTCGTCGACCTCACGGGCACGGTCGTGATCGCCACGCGGATGCAGCCGCGCGACGCTGCCCACACGTCGATCGTCACCGACTATCTCTTCCGTCCCGAGGTGATCGACGATCCCGGCTTCGACCCGACGGAGGTCGTCGACTTCGCAGAGCTCGTCGCGCATCAGGACTACGTCGTCTGCGAGCGCGTGCAGCTCGGCGTCTCGTCGCGCGCCTTCACGCACGGCGTGTACGCGGAGAAGGACGACCTGCCGCACCGTTTCAACCAGCGGTACCTCGCCGCACGGGATCGTCCCTAGCGCGATCGTCGTCGGTGCGGGCTTCGCCGGGCTCGCGGCCGCGGACGCGCTCGCGCGCGGCGGCTGCGACGTCGTCGTGCTCGAGGCGAGCGAGCGGGTCGGCGGGCGCGTCTGGTCGGAGCGGCTCGCGAACGGCTCGATCGTCGAGCGCGGCGCGGAGTTCGTGCTCCCCGGCTACGAGACCATGCGCGAGCTCGCGGCGCGGCTCGGGCTGGCGTTCCGCGAGAAGGGCACGCTCTACGGCGACCGCGAGCCGCGCGACGGTCCGCCGGTCGCGCGCGACGAGCTCCTCGCCGCGGTGGCACGCCTCGGCGACGCGCGCGGCGCGTCGCTGGAAGCGGCGCTCGCTGCCCTGCCGGCGACGGAGGGCGCCCGCGCCGCGATCGCAGCACGCCTCGCCATCTCGACGGCGCACGAGCCTGACGACCAGCCGGCGTCGATCCTCGCGGACGGCGCCGCCGGGTTCGGTGCGTTTCCCAGTCACGGCGTCGACGGCGGGAACGACCTGCTCGCCCACCGCCTGGCCTCGTTCGTCGACGTGCGCCTGGGCAGGCATGTCGAGCGCATCGCGTGGAGCGGCGACGGCGTCACCGTCGACGGTGAGCGCGCCGACGTGTGCGTTGTCGCGACGCCTGCGCACGGGCCGGCGTTCGATCCGCCCCTTCCCGACTGGAAGCAGCGAGCGCTCGACGCCGTCCGCTACGGCGAGGCGGCGAAGCTCTTTCTGCAGCTCGAGGACGAGGTCGAGCCGAGCGCGACGCTGTCCGTCGCCGGTCGCTTCTGGACGTGGACCGAGCAGGGGTCACGTGCAGCCGCGTCGTTCGCCGGCACCGCGATCGCCCTCGACCGTCTTCAGGTCGCGAAGGGGCCGCAACGGTGGGCGGCGGCCGTCCGCTCGCTCCGGCCCGATCTTCCGTACGCCGACGCCGAGCCGGTGCTCGCCACCTGGCCGGGCGGGGCGTACTCGGCGCGGTCCCTCGCCTCACCGCTCGACGACGCCGCGCTCGCCGAGCCGGTCGGCCCGATCGCGTTTGCCGGCGAGCACACCGCGGGCGAGTGGCATGGGCTGATGGAAGGCGCGTTGCGGAGCGGGCTCCGCGCCGCCGACCTGTGCCTCAGGCGACCGCGTCGAGCAGACGCAGGCGCGCGTCCTCGAGCTCCGACTTGAGGTCGCGAAGGCCGGCTCTGCGCGCGCCTCCCGCCGTGAGCCGGTTCAGCTGCCGCCGCCGCTCCTCGAGCTCGTCGAGGAGGGCGGCGACCTGGAGCTGATGCTCGCGGCGGCTATTCACCATGACCGTCATGCCGCCTCGCTGACGGGGCTCGACTCGGACGGCCGAAGCTCGGTGGCCGGCGCCGGGGCGGGCGTGCGAAGCAGCGCTGCCGTGACGACCGCGGCGACGAGGAGGAGGCCGGTGAGGACGTAGAGCGCGGTCTGGTACCCGTGATCGAGGGCGACTGCGCTCCCGACCTGGGCGCTGCGGAAGTGCGACGTCGACGACGATGCGATCGCGGTCGTGGCCGCGATCCCGATCGCGCCTCCGATCTGCCGGCTCGTGTTGACGAGACCGGACGCGATGCCTGCGTCTGCGCGATGGACGCCCGCGAGGCTGGCGATCGTCACCGGGACGAACGACAGGCCCATGCCGGCGCCGCCGACGACGAACGCGGGGAACACGTCCCAGAAGTAGTGGCCGTCGACCGGCAGCCGCGTCAGGTACGCGACTGACGCCGCGGA
>DASXDB010000231.1:0-6534 GCA_036490895.1 Gaiellaceae bacterium | reverse complement strand
CCCGGTTCGACGTCGGTAAAGCGGCCGTCCCTCGAACGAGGGGCTAGGCCGAGGCGGCTGCGCGCTTGCGGTTCGGAAGATGGATCGCCCGGCCGAGCGCGACGAGGCCCGCTTCCTTGATCGCCTCGCTGAGCGTCGGGTGCGCGGCCATGCCGTCGGCGACCGTCTCGACCGTCGCTTCGGCGTCGATCGCGACCGTGCCGGCCTCGATCAGGTCGGTGACGTGCGGGCCGACCATGATCAGCCCGAGCAGCTCGCCGTACCTCGTCTCGTGGATCGACTTGACCCAGCCGACGGTGTCGCCCTGCATGACTGCGCGCGCGTTCGCGACCCACGGGAAGGTGCCGATCGCGACGTCGTCGCCGTACTGCTCGCGCGCCTGCGCCTCGGTGAGGCCGACGCCGGCGATCTCCGGATCGGTGTAGATCGGGCGAGGCACCGCGCGGTTGTCGACGATCGCCTCATGGCCGCACGCGTTCTCGGCTGCGACCTCGCCTTCGCGGAACGCGGTGTGGGCGAGCTGCCAGTAGCCGGCGCAGTCGCCGACCGCGTAGATGTGCGGCACCGTCGTCCGGCGATGGTCGTCGGTCGTGATGCCCTTCCGCTTGTCGTACTCGACGCCGGCCGCCTCGAGCCCGATGCCCTCGACGGACGGCCCGCGGCCGACCGACACGAGCATCAGGTCGCACGTCACCGACTCGCCGACGCCGAACGACACGCGCAGCTCGTTGCCCTGCTGCTCGACTCCGGTGCACTGCTTGCCGAGCTGCAAGGTGATGACGCGCTTCCCGAACGCCTTCGCGAGCTCTTTCGCCGCGTCTGCGTCCTCTTGCGGGATCAGCGTGTCGAGCATCTCGATGATCGTGACCTCGGAGCCGAACCTGTTGAAGATCGAGGCGAACTCGGCACCGATGATCCCGCCGCCGAGGATGACGAGCCGGCGCGGAACCTCGGTCTGGGCGAGCAGCCCGGTCGAGTCGACGCACAGATCGCTCTCGAGGCCCGGGATCGGCGGCCGGAGCGGGAACGAGCCGGTCGCGACGATCGCGGTCTTGAAGTTGACGTCCTCGCCGCCGTCGACGCGGATGGTGTTGGGGCCGGTGAACGTGCCGGTGCCCTTGATCCATTCGACGGCGTTCGCCTTGAACAGCGAGGCGACGCCGCCGGTCATCTGCTTGACGACCGCGGTCTTCCACTCGTTCGCCTTGGCGAAGTCGAGCTGCGGCTCGTTGACGGTGACGCCGAGCTTGCCGAACGTGTCGTGCGCCTGGTGCAAGAAATGCGCTGTCTGGACCCACGCCTTCGTGGGGATGCACCCGACGCGCAGGCAGGTTCCGCCGAGCTCGGGCTCCTTCTCGATGCACGCGACCTTGGCGCCGAGCTGCCCGGCGCGAATCGCTGCGGTGTAGCCGCCGGGGCCGCCCCCGAGGACTGCGATGTCGACATCCATGGCGGCGATCGTAGCGAGGGCGTAGGGTCGGCCGATGCGCCTCCGCGTCATCGCCGGTCTTGCTCTCGCGACGCTCGTTCTCCCGCTCGGCGCGGGCGCCCGACGGCAGACGACGACGTGGCAGAGGATCCCGTTTCCGGCTGGGTGGTCCGGCGAACACGTCTTGAAGGTCCTCGGGTGGGAGTCCGGACGAGTGTGGGTCGACTTCGACGACAACGGCGGTTTCAGGATCGCCAGCGCCAAGGTCGTCTCCGGGCGCCTCAGCGCGTTCGTGACGACGCCGTTCCCGAATCCCGCGCACGACCCCTGGCTGAACGGCAATTCGCTCGTCTGGGGACTCGGCTTCCGCGAGGCATCGATGACCGCGCCGCTCCTCGCGAGCGGTCACCTCGGCCCGGCAACGCCGCTCCCGGGCGATCCCGAGGGTGTGGTCGCGCAGGCGATCGGTCCGACGGGAACCGCGATCGTCCTGGCAGGTGTCGACGTCGGGTCACGGACCGTCTGGGCGGTGAACGGTGGGCCCAATGGGAAGAGCCTCGCGAGCCTGATGGTCTGCTGCTCGTCTGCGGGGGCGCCCATCGACCTCACGTCGATGCTTCTGAGCCGGCAGGTCGGGATCTTCCCGTACACCACCGCGCTCGGCAGAGACACGCACGGGCGGCTCTGGATCGCCTGGGGAGACGCGAAGCGGAACTACTCGATCTATCCGCAGCTGACCGCGCATCTCGTGCAACTCGACCCGGCGACCCTCGCGGTGATTCACTCGTCGACGTACGCGAGCGTCCTGGCGCCGACCGATCTCATCTGCTCGGACGCGTGCCGGCTCGTCTCGGACGGGGGCGGCGCATCGGTCTGGAGCGGAAGCGGGAGACCGGTCCGGGCTGCGGCATCGGGTCAGCTGTTGGCGGCGGGCGGCACGAGCAAGCTCTCGCTCGTCACGCTCGACGAGAAGATCAAGAACCAGCCCGACGAGGGCGGCTTCCGTGTCACGTTGCACCGCGGCGCCGTGACGGGAGCGGGCGAGCGTGTCGTCTCGACGGTCGACCGTCCGAAGGCCTACCCATTCGGATCGTCCGACTTGTTCTACGCGTTGGTGCAGCCGGCAGTGGCCGTCACGCCGGTCGGCGCAGTCGTCGTTCAGTCATATGGTGACCACCTGAACAAGACACGGGTGTACTCGACTGTCCTACGCTGACGATTCGCAAAGATCATCCGCGCGGACGAACCGAATCGTTCACGTGATCTACGGACCAACGCCTACCGTGGAGGCATGAAGTTCTTGCTCGTCCTCTTCTCGTCGCTCTTCGTCGGATCCGGCTCGCGCCCGCGGCCCTAGTCCCGCGCGAGCCAGTCGCGTAACCGCAGGCGCTCGTCTTCGACCTCCGGCGGCACGCGGCCCAGCGACACCTCCACGTCGTCGCCGCCCCAGGCCCACGTCCCTGCGACGACGCCGTCGACGAGGATCGTGGGTTGCCCGATCACGACTTCGCCGAAGCGGCTGCGGTCGGCGTACCCGATCAGCAGATTGTCGTAGCGCGGCAGGAAGCGCACCGGCGCGGGAGTCGCCGCGTCCAGCCGCGGCGCGTCGGGCAGGTCGAAGTAGCCGTCCCCGACCTCGTCGAGCTCGAGCCGCGCGAACACCTCCTTCAGGCGCGTGAGGCCCGACCACACCTGCGCGTCGCGAACCGTGGCGGGTCCGAAGGCCGCCAGATACCGGCGCACCAGCTCGTCGACATCCGGCTCGCCGACCTCGACCAGCTCCTGCACGGGGCTGCCGCCGACGCCCCAGGTTCCCGACGGCGGTGTGCGCACGAGTGGCAGGTTCGACTGGACGAAACCCGTGAAGTGCCCGAGGTTGACGCCGTCCGGCGCGAGCTCGCGCAGCTCCGGGATCCGCCCCGGGAACCGGCGCCTCGCCTCCGCGAGCACACGCTCGTGATCGAGCTCGCGGATCGTCGGCAATCGCCGGACCCGATCGAACAGCGGCTGCAACGTCGGCTTGAGCCAGCGGTGGTCGTCGGCCGTGACCATGTGCATCGTCACGCGCGCGAGCGTCGCGACGACGACGCACCGCTCTGTCACCGCCGCGGTCAGCTCGGCACGCTCGAAGTCGCGCAGCCGCGACCAGAGGCCGAGGTACGGCCCGGTCGAGTCCTGCGCCTGCAAGCCGGCCAGCCGCCGGATCGCCTCGACCGCGTCGAGGTCGGCGCGATCGAGCAGCAGCTGGCGCGCGAGCGTCGCGCGGTTCAGGTCGCGGGCGGTCAGGGACAGACGACGATCTTGCCGAACTTGTTCCCGGCGCGGAACCGCTCGTAGGCGTCCTCCGTCTGTGCGAGCGGGAAGGTCGCCTCGACCGGGACTCGGAACGACCGGCCGGCCGTGAACGCACCGAGAGCCGACATCACCTCGGCCTTCTCCTCGATCGAACGTGCGCGCAAGGTCGAACCGTGGATGCGGCCCCGTTTGCGCATCAGGTAGCCGAACTCGATCTCGGCGCGCGAGCCGGCGCCGGTCCCGATCACCGAGATCCGACCCTTCAACGCGAGGCGCTCGAGATCCGAGGCGAGGTTCTCGCCGCCAACCAGCTCGAGGATCACGTCGTACTCGCCGTCGACGACGGTGTCGGCGCCGAGTGCGCGCAGCTCGTCGTGGTGATGGCGGGCATTCGCCGTCACCACCGCTCCTGCTGCGAGACCGAGCTGCACCGCGGCGACGCCGACTCCGCCGGCCGCGCCGTTCACGAGCAGGCGCTCGCCGGCGGCCAGCTCCGCCTGCGTAAAGAGCGCGTCGTGGGCGGTGGCGAACACCTCGACGAAGCCACCGGCCTCCTCCCAGGTCATGGCGTCCGGCACGGGCAGCACGTGCGACTCGTGTGCGACCGCGAGCTCGGCCTGGCCGCCGCCCGGCAGCAGCGCCATCACCCGTGCCCCGTCGGCGGTCTCGCCGGCGCACTCGAGCCCCGGGACGTCGGTCACGCCGGGCGGCGGCGGGTAGCGGCCGGCGCGCTGCCCGAGGTCGGCGCCGTTGATCCCGGCAGCTCGGACGCAGATCAGGAGCTCGCCGTCTCCCGGCACCGGATCGGGACGCGCCGCGATCTCGATCCGGCCGTCGACGATCGTCGCCGCGCGCACTAGAGGAGCTGCTTGAGCATGACGACGCCGCCGTCCTGTTCGCGAACGCGGGCGAAGCCGTTGCGCTCGTAGAACCCGACGGCCGCCGAATCGGCCTCGACGCTCAGCGACACCGCGCCGTGACCGGCGGCCCGCGCCGCCTCGAGGAGCGAGTCCATCAGCTCCTGCCCGAGCCCGTGGCGGCGGCGCGACGGCACTACGGCGATCGAGAGCTCGGGTGTGTTCTCGTCGACGAACCCGTAGCCTGGCTCGGCCTGCCGGAACACACGCAGCCAGGCGGCGCCTACACGGTTGCCCGTCTCGTGCGCGATGACTGCGAGATCGCCGGGACGTCCCCAGTTGTCGACGTAGCGCGACAGCGGGATGTCCGCCTCGAAGGCGTTGACGCGCCACGCGTACGCGTGGGCGAGCATCGAGCGCATGAACGGGACGTCGCCGGCCGAGCCCTTGCGCGTCATCCGATCACCTCGGTCAGCTGCACGCGGTTGCCGTCCGGGTCGAAGACGTCGACGAGCCGCATCTGCCCGGCGAGCTCGAGCACCGTGCCGACCTCGACTCCCTGGTCACGGAGGCGCTGCGCCGCTGACTTGATGTCGTCGACGTCGACCGCTGCCACGCCACCACCCATCGTCGGCTCGCCTTCGGCGAGCGCGATGCGCATCCTCCCGCGCTCGAGCCTCGACCACTTGTCGTCCCAGTCGACGAAGGTCTCGTCGAACCCGAGCAGGCGCTTGTAGAAGTCGCGACCGCGATCGAAGTCGCGGACGAGATACCAGACGCGTGGGAGCTCGTGTAGTTGCGTCACAAGGCGAGGGCGGGGTCTTCCACGAACTGCTTCACGGTTCGTAGGAAGTCTGCACCCTCGGCGCCGTCGACGGCGCGGTGATCGACCGTCAGCGTCATCGTCATGACGGGGCGAATCTCGACGGCCCCGTTCCGGGCTACCGGCGTGTCGACCGTCGCCCCGACGGCCAGGATCGCGGCCTGGGGCGGATTGAGCACTGCGACGAACTGCTCGATCCCGAACATGCCGAGGTTCGAGATCGTGAACGTCCCGTCTTCGAGGTCCTGGGCCGTCAGCTTGTTGTCGCGTGCCCGGCCGACGATGTCGCCCCGGGCCTCCGCCACCTCGGCGAGCGAGCGCCGCTCGACGCTGCGCAGGACCGGCACGACGAGCCCCTGCGGCGCGGCGACCGCGATCCCGACGTTCGCCGTGGGGAAGCGAAGCAACGCCTCCTCCCCGTACTGAACGTTCACGTTGCGGTGGCGCATCAGCGCCTGCGCGCACACCCTCGCCAGCAGGTCGGTGACCGTGATCCGGACGTCCGGATTGAGCTCGCGGGCGCGCGCGACGAGCTCGTTCGCGCGCGTCATGTCGGCCGTCACGGTCAGCTGGAAGACAGGCGCCTGCCAGGCCGCGGTGAGGCGGCGCGCGATCGTCTTGCGGATGTTCGTGAGCGGGATGCTCTCCACGTCGCCGCTCGGTAGAGCGGCGGGCGCCGCCGGTGCCGGGCGTGCTTCGGCGCTCTCGACGTCCCTGGCCACGATGCGGCCTTCCGGTCCGGTTCCTTGCAGCGTGGCAATGTCGATGCCGCGCTCCCGCGCGAGACGGCGCGCCAACGGTGAAGCCTTCACGCGGCCGTTCGTCGTCGACGGAGCGGGCGGCTCTTCGGCAGGGGTGTCAGACACCTTGGTGTCTGACACCTGTTCGGGCTGCGGCGCACGCTCGGGCTCCAACGGCGCGGCGGCAACTTCCTCGCCGGGCTCACCGATGAACGCGATCGTCTGACCCACCGGCGCCTCGCCTTCGCGGAGCGCGATCTTCAGCAGCACGCCGGCGAAGTCCGACTCGACCTCCTGCGTCACCTTGTCGGTGTCGATCTCGTAGAGCGGCTCGCCCTTCTCGACACGCTCACCCTCGGCCTTCAGCCACTTCGTGACCGTCCCGGCCTC
>DASXDB010000230.1:0-4134 GCA_036490895.1 Gaiellaceae bacterium | reverse complement strand
CTGCGACTCGACGCGGAGGTGGGTACCCTGACGGCCGGAAAGCGCGCTGATCTGACGGTCGTGTCGCTCGCCGGGAGCCCGTACCATCCGGTCGAGGATCCGGCTGCAGCGGTCGTGTTCGGCGGCTCTCCGGACCGAGTGCTCGAGACGATCGTCGACGGACAGACCCGCTACCGGAAGGCCGAAGAGACAGAGTGGCGAGAGGTACGCAGCATCGCAAGCGCCGCACGGGCCCGAATGCTCGGAAGCCCGCAACCGCACCTTCCGTAGCGGCGACCCGCAAGCAGCGCCCGCCGGAATGGCAGGAGCAGTTGTTCTTCCAGCGGCTCCGGGTGCATGCGAAGTGGGCGTTCGTGCTCCTCGCGCTCGTGTTCGGGCTCGGCTTCGTCTTCCTGGGGATCGGCTCCGGCGCGAACGGGGTCACCGACGCGCTCCAGAACGCCTTCAACTTCGGCAAGTCGGCCGGTGGGCCGTCGATCTCGAGCCTCGAGCACAAGACGCAGAGCAACCCGCTCGACGCGAAGGCGTGGCGCGACCTCGCGACCGCCTATGAGACGAAGCACCGCACGAACGACGCGATCGTGGCGCTCGCGCAGTACACCGGCCTCCGTCCCAAGGACGGCGACGCGCTCGCCGAGCTCGCGAACGAGTACGACCAGCAGGCGACGAGCTACGCGCAGGACTACCAGTCGTCGCTCCAGTCGGCGGCCGTCCTGACGCCGCCGCTGGCCGCCTTCCCGCCCGCTGCGAGCTCACCGCTCGGCAAGGCGCTGAACGACCCGGCTGCGCTCCAGGACCCGATCTCGGCCTCGCTGAGCGAACAGGCGCAGACAGCGCAGCAGACCTCGCTCTCGAACTACCAGACGTCGATCAAGAACGAAGAGAACGCTTACCAGAAGCTCGCCAAGCTGACGCCGAAGGACCCGAACGCCCAGTACCAGCTCGGCCAGGCCGCCGACGCTGCGGGCGACACGAAGGTCGCGCTCGCGGCGTACAAGGCGGTGCTCGAGCTCGTTCCCGCCAAGACGGACCCGCTCCGCGTCCAGGCGCAGCAGCGCATCAAGGCGCTGACCCCGACAGCCAAGAAGTAGACTCTCGCCCGTCGCGGCAAGCCACCGGGGGGACGACCGATGAACTTCGATATCAAGACCGAGCAGATCTCTGACGGCGCCTACGTGATCTCCCTCGCGGGTGAGGTCGACCTCTACACGGCCCCCGAGTTCAAGCAGCAGCTGCTCGAGGTGATCGGCCAGGGAGGCAAGCACGTGATCGTCGACTTCACGTCGACGACGTTCATCGACTCGACAACGCTCGGGGTGCTCGTCGGCGGGGTCAAGCGGCTGCGCACGAACGACGGCCAGCTGTCGCTCGTCTGCAGCGACCGGAACATCACGAAGATCTTCGAGATCACCGGCCTCGACCGCGTCTTCGCGATCTACGCCTCGCGGGACGAGGCGGTCGCGAACCTCGGCGTCTCCCAAACGAGCTCGTAACCTGCGCCGCGCCCTCGCACTATCGGCCGTGTTGCTGCTCGCGATCGCCGCGGCCGGCTGCGGCGCGGTCGGACGCGTGGGGCAGGGCGACGTCGCGCACGGGAAGGAGCTCTTCCTCGCAACAACCAGTAGGGGCTCGTGCTCGTCCTGCCACACGCTCGCGGACGCGAAGTCGAAGGGGACACTCGGCCCGAACCTCGACGACGCCTTCTCCTCCGACAAGGCACAGGGCTTCTCGGAGCAGACGATGGCCGACATCGTCAGGGGGCAGATCGCCTACCCGGAAGAACCGATGCCGCCGAACCTCTACCGCGGTCAGGACGCGCGCGACATCGCGCTCTACGTCGCCAAGTGCGCCGGCGTGAACCCCTGCGGCGTGACCGCGGAGACCGCCAAGCCCGCCACGACCACGACGTCGACGTCGACGTCGACGTCGACATCCCCTGCGGCCAAGCCGGTCGGCACGGCCGTCTTTGCAAGCGCCGGCTGCGGCGGGTGCCACACGCTGAAGGCCGCAGGCTCGACCGGCAACATCGGTCCGAACCTCGACCAGCTGAAGCCGTCCAAGGCGACCGTGGCCCACCAGGTCGAGGTCGGCGGCGGCGCGATGCCGGCCTTCAAGGGGCAGTTGACCGCCGCAGAGATCGATGCGGTTGCGCAGTTCGTTTCGTCCAGCGCCGGCAAGTAGCTGCGCGCTGAACAGGTGTCGGACACCTTCGGTGTCAGACACCCACCCGCTTGCCGAGGACGAGATACGGCGGGTAGCCCACGCCGAAGTCCACCTCCGCCAACTCATGCCATTCGTTCTTCGCGTAGAAGCCACGAGCTTTGCGTGAGCTGCGCTGCGTGGAGAGGAGCGCCCGGTCGTGGGGCTGGCGGGTCAGGAGCTGCGCGAGCAGCCGCGACCCGATGCCGCTCCGTTGATGCGGCGGCCGAACGTGCAGCTCGACGATCTCGAAGTGCGGTGGGTCGAGCCACTCGGCCTTCTGCGCGGGCGTGAGCGCGCGTGCCACGTTGTCGGTCCACCACTGGCCCTGCTCACCCGTGTAGCCGTAGCCGAATCCGACGACGGCCCCGTCGTCGCGCGCCGCGAGGAAGACGAAGTCGTCACGTCCCGCGTGCCGCGGCAGCCGGTCTGCCGCCCACTCGTCGGAGAGGGCGCCCGCACCGAGCGCGGCCCGATGCACGTCCCGAAGCTCCGCCCGCAACGGGAGCGGATCGAGCTCGACGATCTCGATCAGGGGCGGTCGACGACGACGTGGGTGACCGGCAGCGCGAACCGCTCGCGCGCCTTCTCGACGACGCCGCGCTCGAGCCAGTGCGACTTCCCGATCGGATGGGTCGAGACGACCAGCTCGTCCGGCTGGAAGGTGCGCAGGGCGTCCTCGATCGCCTGGATCGGGTCGCCGTCGCCGATCTCGCCGGCGGCCCGGATGCCCGCGGTCTGCATGGCGGCGAGGCTCGCGTCGAGCCGGTCCTGCGCCTGCTGCCGCGCGTCGTCCTCGTCAGATGCCCAATGGCGGAGCGGCGAGTTGAGCGCCGGGCACACGACGAGCACGCGCGCGTCGCGCCCCGCGATCCGCTCGTGGATCGTCTCGAGCAGCTGCGAGCCGCCGACGGTCTCGTTCGCGACGACCAGCACCCGGTGCTGCTCGGGCGGCGACGCCGCTGGAGCCTGCCGCACCGGTGGCTGAGGCTCGCCGCGCCGCATGAGGAACCACCAGACGACGCCGGCGGTGAGCACGACGAACACGACGACACCGAGCCAGACCTCGATCACCGAGCCGATCACGATCAGCGCGAAGTAGCCGATCGTCAGAAGGACGAACCGGAAGGCGTCTGCCTCGCTCCGGATCGGGTTGCGCATGCGCCGGCTAGAGCAGGTAGACGGTCACGTAGACGACGATCCACATCACGTCGACGAAATGCCAGTAGATGCCGCCGATCTCGACGCCGTGGTGGTGCTCGGGCGAGAAGTGGCCTCGGAAGGCACGGACCATCATCACCGTGAGGATCGAAAGGCCGACGAACACGTGCGCGCCGTGCAGGCCCGTGAGCCCGAAGAACGTCGCCGCGAACGACGTGTCCGAGGTGTTGAACCCGATCCGGTGGTACTCGACCACCTGGGTGAGCAGGAATGCGAGCCCGAGCAGGATCGTGAGCACGAGCCCGGCCTGCAGGCCGGCGCGATTCCCCTTCTTGATCGACGAGTCCGCCCAGTGCATCGTGAAGCTCGAGGTGACCAGGATCAGCGTGTTCACGCCGGCGACGAACGCGGGCCGGTGGAACCCCGGCGGCGGCCACTGCCCCCCGAAGCTGTGGTTCACGACGCGGTCGAAGAAGTAAACGGTGAAGAACGAGCCGAAGAGCATGATCTCCGACGCGATGAAGAGGAACATGCCGAGCACGCTCGGCGACACGCGCGAGCTGTAGTGGATGGGCGGCGGGCCGTGGTGCTCTTCGGCGTGAGCGCTCATGCGTGCACCGGGCTGTTCGCGGAGACGACGTGATCGACGGGGAGGCCGGTGTCCTTCTTCAACCGCTCGACGAGATCGCGGCGCAGCCAGCCGGAGCGTTCGCCCGGGAAGGTCGAGACGATGATCTCGTCGACGCGCTCGTCGTGGACGGCCTGGCGGGCCGC
>DASXDB010000229.1:0-11802 GCA_036490895.1 Gaiellaceae bacterium | reverse complement strand
CGGCGCCCATCCTAGCCGCCGCGAGTTTTCGCGATCTCACGCGCAGAGCTCACGGGCGCTTGCTCCACGCGAGCGCCCGCGTCGGGCAGGCCTTGATCGCCCGCCGCGCGTGCTGATCGAGGCCGTCCGGGACCGGCGACGAGTCGACGATCGGATAGCCCCAGTCGTCGAGCGAGATGCGCTCCGGGAAGAGCTCGGCGCAGAGGCCGTGGCCGTCACACGCGATCGGGTCGACCCGGATCGTGCGTGCGCCGCTCAGGCCTTCCTCCCGGCGACGGGCAGCCAGCCGCGCGTCGGCGCGCCGCAGCGTCCGCGCCGTGCGTGACGGGCGAGCTCCGGCTCGAACACCGTCAGGAAGCTCTCGACGAAGGTCGCGACACCGTCGGGGTGACGGCACGCGCCGCGCCCTCGCACCTGCGCGGTCCAGCGCTCGAGGCGCGCGCGCGAGGCATCGGGACTGGTCTCGAGCTCTGCGAACGCGGTGCCGATCGCCCGCAACCCGTGCGTGCACGGGCCACACTGGCCTGCGCTCTCCCCGGCGAGGTACCGCACGACGCGGGCGGCTTCGGCGACGCCGCAGGCAGAGGCCGGGAGGGCGACGACGGCTCCGGCTCCGAGGACTTCGGGCACGAGATGCAGACCGGGTGCATCGGCCGCAGACACCCAGCGTCCGAAGTAGCCGCCGACGAGCACGCCCGCAAGCGGCTCGGTCGCACCGCCCGCGCGCGCGAGCACGTCGCCGAGCGTCGAGCCGAGCTCGATCTCGAGGATCCCGCCTCGACGGACGGCACCCCCGAGCGTGACGAGCGCCGTGCCGGGCGCCTCACTGCTTCCGGCCCCGCGAAACCACGTCGCGCCATACCGGGCGATGAGGGCGACGTGTGCCAGCGTCTCGACGTTCTGGACGATCGTCGGCGCGCCGTTCAACCCGCGCTCGAACGGATACGGCGGCTTGACGGACGGCTTGGCCGCCCCGCTCTGCAGCGCGTTGAGCAGCGCCGTCTCCTCACCGGTGACGAACCCGTCCGGGACAGTCTCGATCCGGACCCGCACCGGATCGCCCCGCCGCTCCACCAGGGCGCGGGCGATGGACTCGAGCTCTCGCCGTGCTCCGGCGGCCACGGCGACGACCGCCTCCCGCGCGCCGACGGCGTACGCGGTTGCGACGACTCCGTCGAGCACGAGCTGCGGCGTTGCCCGCAGGAGCGCCTTGTCCTTGCCACTCGCCGGCTCGCCTTCGGCGGCGTTCGCGACAAGGACCGGACGGCGTCGCCCGGCAACCGCGCGCAGCTTCGTCGCGGTGTCGAACGCCGCGCCCCCGCGCCCGCGCAGCCCGGCGGCCCCGACCTCGTCGACGAGGCCCCGGTCAAGGACCAACGGCCCGAGCCGCGCCTGGTGCTCGACCAGTGAGAGCGCCCGCCCCGGCTGGATCCCCGCCAGCAGGCGGGGGGCCTGCACGGTCGAACCACGAGCAGCCGGCACGCTCACTCGCCACCGCCGGTCGTGACGACGCCCGTGACCGCGTGTGTCGCTTCGTCGATGCTCAGCTGGAAGTCGAGCCGAAGCCGATGGGCGGCGCCGTCGCGAACGTCGGCCACGACGTGCTGTTCCTCGAGCCCGATCACCTGGCCCGTGTAGACGGTGCGGGTCGTCGCCGGAACGAACGAGACGCCGCTCGCGGTCAGCGAGACTCCGCCGCCCTCGGGAAAGCCGCGCAGGTCGATGAGCGCCGCGCCTCCGGGGCCTCCCCGGAGCCGGAGGGAAAGCCGCACGGTGACGAGGCCGCCCGAGCCCTGCACCTCGCGCTCGGTGCCGGAGAGCGCCGAGGTGAACGACGTCGGTGCGGAGGGCAAGCCCTCGAGCGAGACGCTCTTGTCGGACCGCGCGCCGCCCGCCCCCTTCGCGAGCACCGCGGCAGGCGTGCCGGCGCGCCGTGCCCAACCGTGCTGCGCAGGGCCCGACTGGTACCAGAGGAAGACCAAGATCGGTGCGGCAACTGCAGCGACCGCCCCGCCGACGCGCGCCGAGCTCGGGCCGGCGCCGAGACCGGCACGGATGAGCACTGCGAGGGAGATCGTCGCGAGCGACGCGAACCCGAGACCGGCGAGCCACCCGAAGCGCGCATCGCTCCCCGTGCCGAAGGAGTGGACGAGCGCAAGCGGCCACGTCAGATATGCGAGCCAGTGCAACGCGCGCCAGAGGCGAGGGCTGATGCGATGACGGAGGAGGCTCGTCACGACGAGCGCGAGGAGCAGGTCGAGCGAGATCGCGCCGAGCCCGAGCCAGATCGGCCGGTAGTTCGACGCGAACGGCACGAATGTCGCGACGACCGAGATCGGCGCGTATCCGTCCGCGATCGTGGTGACGACGTGCACGCCGACGAACGCGAGCGCGACCAAGGTGAGGTTGCGGTGGACGTCGGCGAACGCGAACCGGGGCCAGCGCGCGCTGCGGGCACGCAGGCCGACGACGACCCCGAGCACCATCGAGCACGTGAGCAGGATCAAGGCGACGACTCCGCTCCCGCGTGTCACGAACCACAGCGTCTTCGCGTTCGCGAACAGGAGCGGGGTCATGCCGAGCACTCGAGTGCGACGGGCCAGTCGCGCGTCCCCATGACCGCGCCGGTCCGTGCGACGAGCCTCGCGTGGACATTCCGCCGCTCCAACCACGAAAGAGCGTCGGCACCGAGCACGAGCGCGGCGGTGCTCGCCACGTTGGCGTCGAGACACGACGCGGCGGCCACGGTCACGGTCCGCCACATTCCGGCCGCCGGAACGCCGGTGCGGGGGTCGATCACGTGATGCATCCGGCCGCTGTCGGTCGGCCAGCTCCGAGCCGACGTGCTCGAGGTGGCGAGGCCGCCCTCGAAGAGTGCGATCCGCTCTCCCGGGCCGTCGAGCGAAGCGTCGTGATGGTCCGACAACAGCACCGTCCAGCCGCCCACGGGAGCCGCACCTGCGACCGCGACGTCGCCGCCGAGGGAGACCAGCGTTCCCGAGCCGGTTGCCTCTGCGATCGCGCGCGCCGCGAGGTCGGCGGTGCGCGCCTTCGCGGTGGCGCCGAGGTCGAGCTCGACCCCGCGGGGGACGTGCAGCGTGCGGCGCACGTCGTCGAGCTCGATATCTCGCCAGAGGCCCCGACGGCGCTCGACCGTCCGGACGCGCCACCCGTCCCTCGCGGCAACGAGCGCGAACGTGCGGTCGTACCCCGCTGCGCGCAACTCGGTGCCGAGCGCCGGATCGACGAGCCCGTCGGTCACGTGCGCGGCGTCCAGCGCTGCGCGTACGAACCCGCAGAGCTCGGCGCTCAGCTCGACCGGCTCGCCGGAGCGGCGGTTCACGGCGACGAGCTCGGAGTCGTCACGGAAACGGCTGCACGCATGGTCGACGCGTCGAAGCCGTCGACGAAGAAGTGATGCCGCGGTGGTCACCGCGTCGGGATCCGCGACGACGAGGACCGCCGTCGTCCCGAACGCGGGAAACGAGACCGTCGTCGTCACGAGCCCCCGGACGCGACCACCGGGGGCGCCGTCGCCGGCGCCGGTGCAGGCGCTGCGGGGCGCGGCGCGGCCGACGAGCTCCCGAGCTGGACGAGCGGCGGGGCGGGCGCGACCACGGGCGCGAGCCGGTGGGCCGCGGGCCGTCGCGTCTCGAGGCGGCGCACGATCTTCTTCGCATGCGTCGACGCCGCCGCGAGCGCGGTGAACGCCCCCGTGAGCGCAGCCGCGGCGAGGAGCGCGACGCCCGTCGACACGCGGACGCGGCGAGTCGCGGCTTCTCGAACCGAGATCGCCGGACGCAGTTGTGACGGCTCACGGGTCACGGCTGTCACTGTTGCGAGCCCGGATGAGACGCCGATGAAGGGCGCGCTACGCCGATACGTGCACGGGCGGCCCGGCGAGCTCCACCGAGCCAACCGGGTGAGAAGGGAGGCTCAGCCACACGTCTGCGCCACCTTCGCCGCCGCCCGCGACTGCGCTGCCGCCGTGTGCCTGCGCGACGAGAGCCACGATTGCGAGCCCCAGGCCCGTGCCCGGCGCATTGCGCGCCTCGTCGGCACGGCTGAAACGATCGAATGCGCGCGCGACGAACGACGGCGGAAACCCCTCTCCCTCATCGGCGACATGCAACTCGACCACATCGCCCGTACGCATCGCGCTCAGCGTGACACTGCCTCCGCCGTACACGAGAGCGTTGTCGACGAGATTCCCCAACGCCTGCTCGAGGCGCAGCGAGTCGGCTTCGACAGCCAAATCGGCTGTTTCCGTGACGGTCACGTCGCGTCCGAGCTCGTGCGCCCTGACGGCGAAGCGGCGCCGCACGTTTTCGAGGAGAAGCGAGACGTCGACATTCTCGAGCCGCAATGGAACGGAGCCTTGGTCAGCGCGGGCGATCAGCAGCAGGTCCTCCGCGAGCCGCGACAGGCGCTCCGTCTCCTCGGCCGCCGATCGAACGGCGGCCTCGAGCTCGTCGCGAGTCCGTGGACGTCGAAGCGCCAGGTCGAGCTCGGCGCGAAGCAAGGCCAGGGGCGTCCGCAACTCGTGGCTTGCGTCGGCGACGAACCGGCGCTCGTGCTCGAGCGCATTCTCCAGCCGGCCCAGCATCTCGTTCAACGTGATCGCGAGCGCCGAGATCTCGTCACGGGTGCGCGGGACGGGCAATCGCCGCCCCGGCGTCGTCGCGCTGATCACCCCCGCGCGGCGGCGCATGGCCTCGACGGGCCGCAGCGCCGCCGCCGCGAGCACGTAGCCGCCGAGGATCGACAACAGTAGTGCGGCCGGCGCCGCCAGGAGAAACTCGCGCTCGAGACGCTGGAGCGTCTCGGCGCGCGACTCGACCGATCTGCCGATCACCAGCACGGCACGCCGGTTGTCGAGTCGCAGAGGCGTCGCGCGCAGTCGCCACTCCCCGCGCAAGCCTTGGATCTCCTCCGTCCGGCGCGTCGTCTTCGAGATGTGGAGCAGGTCGGACACGGGGAGCAGCGGGGGCAAGCCCGACGGCGACGAGTCGTCCAGCGTGCCGTCCAGGAGCTCCACCTGAGCGATCGTGGGGCCGTCGCTGACGTCGTTGTCGAGCAGCTCGCGCCCCTGCCGCGCGCGAGTCAGCGCCTCGGACGCCTGGGCGTTCAGGTTCTGGTCGACGGACGCGAGCAGCGCGCTGCCGACACGGAGGTAGATGACGACCCCGACCGCGGCGAGCACGAGCGCCATGCCGAGCGCGAATGGGAGCGTGAGACGGACGCGGATCGGCAGCCTGGTCACAAACCGTCCTTTCGCAGGCGGTAGCCCACCCCGCGCACGGTTTCGATCGACGTCCGGCCGAACGGGCGGTCGACCTTCTCACGGAGGTAACGGACGTACACGTCGACGATGTTCGACCGACTCTCGAACGCCATGTCCCAGGCTCCCTCCAGGAGCTGCAGACGCGTCAAGGTCACACCGGCGCGCCGCATCAAGAGCTCGAGCACCGCGAACTCGCGGGTCGACAGCCCGATCTCGGTGTCCGCACGCCACACGCGGCGCTCCGCCGGATCGAGGCGAAGGTCGCCGACCTCGAGCATCGTCGGCCGTTCCACGGGACCACGCCGCGCGACGGCACGGAGGCGGGCGAAGAGCTCGGCGAACGAGAACGGCTTTGTCAGGTAGTCGTCGGCGCCCGAGTCGAGCGCATCGACTCGGTCGGCCACTGCGTCACGGGCAGTGAGCATCAGCACGGGCGTCCACACCTGCTTCGCGCGGAGCCTGCGAACGATCTCGAATCCGTCGAGGTCGGGCAGCATCACGTCGAGCACGACCGCGTCGTACGGCGCCGACTGCGCCATCCAGATCGCGTCGGCCCCACGCTCTGCCACGTCGGCGGCGTGGCCCTCTTCGCGCAGCGCGCGCGCGACGAGAGCCGCCAGCTTCGGTTCGTCTTCGACAACGAGGACGCGCATGCGGCCATTGTTCCTGTGCGCCGCTGCGAATCGCAGGCCGCTCTCATCCGCGTCTCATCCGCCGCTGCTTTCTCTACCGCATCGACGCGTCGGTCACACAGAGTCGAACGAGCCGCACTACTCGCGTCAGCCGCCTGCTGCGCGGAGGCGTCGAAGGCAATGAGCGGCTCACGGGAACGAGCGCGCTTCTGCTGCTGGTTCTCCTCGCGGCGGAGGGCGCGACGATCCCCTTCGTACGCCAGCAGCTGACGCTGCACATCTTCCTCGGGCTCCTGCTGATCCCACCGGTGCTGCTGAAGCTCGGGAGCACGGGCTGGCGTTTCGCGCGCTATTACCTCAGGGATGCCGCATACGTGCGCCGCGGGCCTCCCCACGCGTTCCTACGGCTCGTCGTCGCGCCGCTCACCGTCGCCTCGACTGCCGCGCTGTTCGGCACCGGCGTCGCGCTCGTGATCGTGCATCCGCAGCAGGGGTTGATCGTCGGCCTGCACAAGGCGAGCTTCGTCGTCTGGTTCGGTGCGATGGGCGTCCACGTGCTCGCGCACGTCCTGAAGGTCCCGGGGCTCGCGCGTGCCGACTTCGTCGGCGCGTCCGAGGGCATGTGGCTTCGCCAGCTCGCGATCGCTGCGGCGCTGGTGGCGGGAGTGATCGTCGCGATCGCTGCGCTGCCTGCCGCTCACGACTGGGCGCACTGGGCCGCCCTCCGCCATCACGAGGATCACTAGAGCCGCGCTCGCCGCGGCGTCGCTGGTGCTTGTGGCGGCGGGATGCGGTTCGCACGCGGCGACCCGCCTGACCACCACCGTGCGTCCGGTCGTGCACGCCGTGCGCCCGCACCCCGTGTCGCGGCGCGCCGGCCCGGCGGAACGGCTGCTCGGCCTCCCGCCCGTGGGCCGTGGACCGGTGCCCGGATACGTGCTGATCGCGGACCGGAACAACGACCGGCTGCTCATCGTCTCCCCTGCCAAGCGGATCGTCTGGTCGTTCCCGCGGCCGGGCGACGTGCGGCCAGGGCAGTCGTTCCACGATCCCGACGACGCGTTCTTCACACCCGGGTACCGGGGGATCTCGATCAACGAGGAGTTCAACGAGACCGCAAGCCTGGTCGACGTTCGGTCCCACCGCATTACCTGGAGCTACGGGCATGCGGGCGTCGCGGGCTCCGCGTTCGGGTACCTCTCGAACCCCGACGACGCATACCTCCTGCGCAACGGCGACCTGATGGTGGCCGACATCCGCAACTGTCGCGTGCTGTTCGTGGACCACGCGAAACGCGTCGTCCGCGAGATCGGGCACGCGGGCTCCTGCACGCACGACCCGCCACGCGGGCTCTCCTCGCCGAACGGCGCGACGCCGCTGCCCGACGGGGGCGTGCTGGTCACCGAGATCGGCGGCTGGGTGGACAGGATCTCGCGACGCGGGCGACTCCTCTATTCGATTCGCACGCCGACCACCTATCCGTCGGACGCGCAGCTCCTGCCGGACGGGAACATCCTCGTCGCCGGGTTCAACACACCGGGCCGCATCGACGAGCTCACGCCGACCGGCCACATCGTGTGGACGTACGGACCGACAAGTGGCGCAGGCGCGCTCGACCGCCCGTCGCTGGCCGTCCTGTGGCCGAACGGCATGATCGCCGCCACCGACGACTGGCACCACCGGATCGTCGTGATCGATCCCGAGACGAAGCGGATCGTCTGGTCATACGGCCACGACGGGGTCGCCGGCACCACTCCGGGCTATCTCGACAAGCCGGACGGGCTCGATCTCCTTCCGGCGTCCGTCACGCGCACGCTCGCATCTACGCGCGCCGTCAGGCAGATCGGCACATTGCCCGCAGCAACGTCGCGTGCAAGCGCCGTCGCGCTGCCGGGGGGCCGCATCCTCGTCGCCGGCGGGCTCGTCGGTGGGTCGTCGAGCACCACGATCCTCGCCGGCTTGCCCGGGCATCTCCGCGCGATCGGGAACTTGCCCGTTCCCGGGCACGACGCGGCAGCGGTTCGCATCGGAGGTGCCGTCGACGTGTTCGGCGGCGGCCAGGCGATCTCGACGGATGCGGTCGTCCGGATCGACCCGAGCAGCGGCCGCGCACGCGTGGCGGCTCACCTCGGCGAGCCGCTGTCGGATCTCGGCGCCGTCGTCGTCGGATCGCAGGGGTACCTCGTAGGCGGCTACACCGGTGCGCGCTTCGCAACGGCCGTGCTCCGCTACCTGGGATCCGGCCGCACTCGAGTCGCAGCGCGGCTACCCGTCGGGCTGCGCTACGCCGGCGTCGCAGCGATCGGGACGACGATCTACGTCGCCGGCGGTCTCACGCCGTCGGGCGAGACGGACGGCGTGCTCGCGATCACGCCGTCGACCGGACGCGTCCGGCGGGTCGCAACGCTGCCGGAGCCGCGTGCCTACGGGGCGCTCGTCGCGTTCCACGGCGCGCTCTTGCTGATCGGCGGCAAGTCTGACGCTGGTACCGCCACGGCACAGATCCTTCGCATCGATCCGGCGAGCGGGCGGGTGTCCGTCAGCGGCGAGTTGCCGCAGCCCCTCGCCGAGCCGGCAGCCGTCGCGCGCAGCGGCGACGTCATCGTGATCGGCGGCGAGGGCAGCCGCGCGATCTATTCGATCCGCGGCTGAGCTCGTGAAGAGGTGTCTGACACCGGTGGTGTCAGACACCCTACGGAGGGGGAGGGATTTGAACCCTCGATCCGCCTTGCGACGGATAACGGTTTTCGAGACCGCCGCATTCGACCGCTCTGCCACCCCTCCGAGCCGGGGCAGTGTACCGGGCCGCTAATCGAGGATCCGCGCGATCACGTCCTCGCGCTTGAGCACGCGGACGCGATGCGACGACCGCGCGAGGCGAACCTCGAAGCCGGCGTCGCGGGGGAAGAGCACCTTGTCGCCGGGCTCGACGATCGTGACGTCGGGGCCGATCGCGGCGACGATGCCGGTGCGGACGTGGGTCGCCTCGTTCGCTGGAACGATCAGGCCGCTCGGCAGCTCGGATTCATCGAGCGGCTCGACGACGAGGTAGTCGTCGAGCGGGTCCAGGGTCGCGTTCGCGATCGGATGGCCCTCCAACACGTCTCCACGATACTCCGACCATGGAGGTGACGAACCCCGACAAGCCGTTTTTCCCCGGCCGCGGGCTGACGAAGGGCGATCTCGTGGCGTACTACGTCGGCGTCGCCGAGCTCGCGCTCCCCCATCTCCGCCGACGTCCGTTCCACATGAAGCGGTTCACGGACGGCGTCGAGGGCGAGTTCTTCCACCAGAAGCGCGTGCCGGCGAAGCACCCGGCGTTCGTCGACGAGGTGTTCGTGCAGTTCCCGAGCGGCCACTCGACCGTGTTCGCGATCGTCGACAACGTCGACGCGCTCGCGTGGGTGGCGAACCTCGGCTGCATCGAGCTGCACACGTGGCATTCGCGCGTCCCGGAGATCGAGCGCCCGGACTACCTGCTGATCGACCTCGACCCGACGACCGACGGACAGTGGGCGTTCGTACGCGAGATCGCGCTCGTCGTGCGCGACGTGATGGACGAGCTCGGGCTACGCTCGTATCCGAAGACGTCGGGAGCAACCGGGCTGCACATCCTCTCGCCGATCAAGCCCGAGCTGCTGTTCCCGGATGTACGCCGGTTCGCGAAGGCGCTCGCGATGGAAGTCGAGCGCCGAATCGACGACCAGGCGATCGCGACGACGACCTGGCGCGTCGCCGACCGTGTGGGCGTGTTCGTCGACTTCGGCCAGAACGCGCGCGACCGCACGATCGCCTCGGCGTACTCGGTCCGACCGACGCCGGATGCACGCGTCTCGGCGCCGCTTTGCTGGGACGAGGTCGCGGGCGTCGAGCCGGAGGCGTTCACGCTCCAGACGATGGCGGCGCGAATCGCAGAGGTCGGCGATCCGATGCGCGGCATGTGGCGGAACCCGCCCTCGCTGCGGAGCCGGTTCGCCCGGCTGGACGTCGAGCCCCCATTCGATTCGTAACTCCCGCTAACACCCTTCTCAAAGGTGGTCCGTACGGTGGCGTCGATGCGGCGCCTCGTCGTCCTCGCGGCTCTCGCCGCGGTATTCGTCCGCCCGGCGATCGCGCAGTCGTCGCCGTACATCCACTACGGCGTGCAGGACGACGCGTGGCTCGAGTATGGCCCTGGGGCGCTCGAGAGCCGGCTCGACCAGCTCGACGCCCTCGGCGTCGACGTCGTGCGAGTGACGGTGGACTGGCGCGCGACGGAGCCGCGGCCGGGCGTCTACGACTGGGCACGCACCGACCTTCTCCTCTCCGGTCTGCATTCGCACGGGATCGCACCGCTCGTAACCCTGTACGGGAGCCCGCCCTGGGCGAACGGCGGCTTGCCGGAGAACTGGGCGCCGATCTCGACGACGAGCTTCGCGGCCTTCGCCCGGAACGTGGCGGAGCGGTACCGGTACGTGCACATGTGGACGATCTGGGACGAGCCGAACCAGCGCCGATGGCTGCGGCCGACGACGGCGGCGACGTACGTCAAGAAGCTCCTCGATCCCGCGTACACCGCCATCCATGCGGTCAGCCCGGGCTCGCAGGTGGCGGGCGGCGTGACCGCACCGCGCGCCTCGACAGGAGGCGTGTCGCCGGTGGCGTGGATCAACGGGATGGCGGCGGCTCATGCGCGCCTCGACGCGTACGCGCACAACCCCTATCCGCTCCGCCCCGGCGAGACGCCGATGAGCGGCGGCTGCGGCCACTGCGACACGATCACGATGGCCACCCTGCCCCGACTGCTCCGCGACGTGCAGAAGGCGTTCGGAGTGCACACGCGGATCTGGTTGACGGAGTACGGCTACCAGACGAATCCGCCGGACACCGTTCTCGGCGTGTCGTACGCCACGCAGGCGAAGTTCATGAGCGAGGCGGCGCTGTGCGCGTACGAAGCGCCCAGGGTCGACGTGCTGATCCACTATCTGGTGCAGGACGAGCCGGACCCGGCGCGGTGGCAGAGCGGCGTGTACACCGCAACGGATCGCGCGAAGCCGGCGCTGCAGGCGCTCCGCTTTCCTTTCACGCAGCAGTCGCGCACCGGTCGGCGCACGACCCTGTGGGGCCAGGTTCGCCCCGGCGGTATTCGCCCCGGCGGTGACGCGACGTACCGGCTGCTCCGGTGGGATGCGGGACGGTGGGTCCGCGTCGGGGGCGACATGCGCACGACGGCACGGGGATACCTGAGGCGTGTCGTGAGAGCAGCGCCGGGCGCGCGCTACCGCCTCTGGATCCCCGCGGAGCGAACGTACAGCGCGATCGTGACGGTCTCGTAGCGCACGGGACGGGTCGCTCTGTGCCTTGTCTGGTGGCAGCCGACGCGCAGTGCGCTTCACATCCGAGTCACGGCCGCAGCGGACACTTGCGGCGGCGCGGCTGCGCAACGACCGTTCTCGCGTGGCGCTCAACCCGATTCGGTCCCAGGTGATTCCCTTGTTCCCGGAATGGTCCGTACTCCGCGGCTTTCGCATTCGTGAAGGACTCACGCAGCAGCAGGTCGCCGACTCGGTCGGCGCGTCGCGCAGGACGATCTCCTCGATCGAGCGACGCACATCCGTCCCGTCGGTCGCGCTCGCGCTCGCGCGACGGTTCGAGGCGTCCGTCGAGGAGCTCTTCGCGGTGGAGGACCTGCGCTAGGTCGCGAACAGCGTCTCGACGCCCGGCGCGTTCGGGTCGCGCAGCGGACGCAGCTCGCGCCAGGTGCACTCGCGGGGATCCTTGTCGTCGCGCCAGCGCAGGAGCTTCGTGCCGTGGCGGAAGCGACTTCCCTGCACCTTGTCGTACCGCACCTCGACGACGAGCTCCGGGCGCACCGGCGCCTCCTCGAGCTCGCCCGTGCCCCATCGG
>DASXDB010000228.1:0-5010 GCA_036490895.1 Gaiellaceae bacterium | reverse complement strand
TTCCCGTCGCGCAGGTCGGTCGAGCACCAGACCGGCGCGCGGTCGACCACCCGGTTCGGCCACGTGCGGTCGGGCAGGTGGACGGTCTCGTAAGGCTTGTACTTCCAGTACGGCATGGACATGAGCTGATCCTCCGGAGGGCGTGGTTCTCCCGGCAGTGCGGGTTACGCGAGACGGGTATGTCGCGAGCACGCCTCCCCTAGCGGGGAAGGATCAGGCCGAGCGCGGAAGTGAGGCAGCTCGTGCGCATCGCTTCCAAAACGATAGTGACTCGACGTCCCAAAAGCAACTTTTGTTTCTGAAGCTTGACAGGCGAAGGACTTGTGGGCACACTCGAATGACCTTGCTTCGTTCGACGACGACTCTCGAGCTCTCGCCGCCGCGTCTGCGGCTCCTTGGCGTGCTCGGGATGTTCATCGTCGTCGTCATCCTCATTCTCCCCCGCTAGGGGGAGATTTCGCTCACGCGGCCCTGGACGCCGCACACGTCGACCGAAGCTTGAGGAGTAGTGCGCGCATCGCGCACCCGACGAAGTGAGTGAGGAGGATCGAATGACCAAGACAGTTGCGTGTCTGGCCGGGGACGGTGTCGGCCCCGAGCTGATGGCCGCCGCGACCCGGGCCCTCGACCGTGTCGCGGCGCTGCACCAGTTCGAGCTCGACGACCGACACCTACCGTTCGCGGGCGAGGGCGTGACACGGTCGGGGCATCCGCTGCCGCCCGAGACGCGTGCGGGCTACCGAGATGCCGATGCGATCCTCGTCGCGTCGCCCGACGAGCCGGCGTTCGCAGGCGTGAAGGCAGACCTTCAGCTCGCCTGGCGCGTCGTCCGCGTGCACGTCGACCCGACGCACGACGTCGTCGTCGCCGGGCCGGTCGGCGACTGGGCGAACGAGACTGCGGTCGGACGCGCCTTCAGCTGCGCTGCCTCGCGGCGCGGGACGATCCTCGCGGTCGGCGACTCCGCCGGCTGGCGCGAGACCGTCGCCGCCGAGCGCGCCCGCTGGGACGGCCTCGAGGTCGAGGAGGCGACGCTCGGCGAAACCCTCGTCCGCCTGCGCGACGCTCCGGCCTCGCTGGACGTGATCGTGACCGAGGCGCATCTCGTGGACGGAGTCGTCGACACCGCCGCGGCGTTCGCCGACTCACAGGCCGTGGTCGCGCACGCCTGGCTGCCCGACGACGGGCCGGGCGTGTTCGCGCCTGGCCGCACGGCTCCGAATGACGACGCCGGCTTCGGCGTCGTCGACCCGACGGCGATGCTGCTCGCGACGTCGCTCATGCTCGCCGAGGGCCTGAAGCGCCGCTCGGCGTCGCGCACGCTGGAGCGCGCAGTGGGGAACGCCGTCGACCGCAAGGGGCACTCGCGCGACACGCGCGCATTCACCCAGGCAGTGATCGACCTCCTCCCGCAGTCACGCACCGACGTCGAGCACTTCGACGGAGCGTGGCGTTGAGGACAAGCTCCCGCATGCTCGGCTCGGACGCAATCCTGCGCGCGCTCGAGCACGAGGGCGTGGATGTCGCCTTCGGGATACCGGGCGGTGCGATCCTCCCGACCTACGACGCGATCGCACGGGGCACCTCCGTGCGGCATGTGCTTGCCCGGCACGAGCAGGGGGCAGGGCACATGGCAGAGGGCTATGCCCGCGCGTCGGGGAAGGTCGGAGTGGCGATCGCGACGTCCGGTCCCGGGGCGACGAACCTCGTCACGGCGATCGCCGACGCGTGGATGGATTCGACGCCGGTCGTCTTCGTCACCGGCCAGGTGCGCTCCAGCCTGATCGGCACCGACGCGTTCCAGGAGGTCGACATCACGGGGATCACCATGCCGGTCGTCAAGCACTCGTGGCTCGTCCAGGACGTGGAGGAGCTGCCGTCGGTGATGAAGTCGGCGTTCCACGTCGCGCGCACCGGGCGGCAAGGGCCGGTGCTGGTCGACGTCGCGAAGGACGTGCAGGAGGCCGAGCTCGACTTCGCCTACCCGGACGACGTCGACCTCCCGGGCTGGAAGCCCCCGCGCACGGTGCACCCGCGCCAGATTCGCGCGGCGGCGGAGGCGATCGCCGCCGCCGAGCGGCCGATCCTCTACGTCGGCGGCGGCGTCCTCAACGCCGACGCCTGCGCCGAGCTCCGCAGGCTGGTGGACGCAGGTCAGCTGCCGGCGGTCGTGACGCTGATGGGGAAGGGGGGCCTCCCCGACTCCCATCCGCTCAACTTCGGCGCGCCGGGGATGCACGGGTCGAAGTTCGCGAACTGGGCGCTGAACAAGGCCGATCTCGTGATCGCCGTCGGGTCGCGGTTCGACGACCGCGTCACCGGCAAGGTGTCGGCGTTCGCGCCTGGCGCGAAGGTCGTCCATTTCGACATCGACGCGGCCGAGGTCGGGAAGATCCGCCGCGCGGACGTCCCGGTCGTCGGCCCGCTCAAGGCCGCGCTGGCACAGCTCGCCGCCGAGCTTCGCGTCTCCGATCACACGCCCTGGCTGCGCCAGCTCGACGAGTGGCGGCAGCGGTTCCCGTTTCGCTACGCGAAGACCGACGGCGTGCTGAAGCCGCAGACCGCCGTCGAAGCCGTGCGCGACGCGGCGGCGGGGCTCGACACGGACGTCGTGTGGACGACCGGTGTGGGCCAGCACCAGATGTGGGCGATGCAGTACCTCGTCTGCGACACGCCACGCTCGTTCATCACCTCGGGCGGGCTCGGGACAATGGGCTACGGCGTGCCGGCCGCGATCGGCGCCAAGGCCGCGCGTCCCGACGCGACCGTCGTCTGCATCGACGGCGACGGCTGCTTCCAGATGACCTGCCAGGAGCTCGCGACGGCGGCGCTCGAGCGCCTCCCGATCGTCACGGTCGTCATCAACAACGGCTGGCTCGGGATGGTGCGGCAGTGGCAGGAGATGTTCTACGCCGGGCGCTTCGCGCAGACCCACCTCACGCATGCGGTGCCCGACTACGCCCAGCTCGCGGAGGCGTACGGGTGCGCGGGCTTCACCGTCGAAGCCGAGGAGGAGCTCGAGGATGCGCTGGCGGGCGCGTTCGCCTGCGGGCGGAGCGCCGTCGTGGACGTGCGCTGCGATCCCGAGGAGAAGTGCTTCCCGATGGTGCCCGCGGGAGCGGCGGCGGTCGACGTGATCGAGGCGCCCGAGCCCGAGGCGGTGAACGCATGACCACGCATACGCTCAGCGTCCGACTCGAGAACAAGCCCGGGGCCCTCGCGCGCGTGTCTCAGCTCTTCTCGCGCCGCGGCTACAACATCCAGAGCCTCGCGGTCGGGCCGACCGAGCGCGCCGATATCTCCCGGCTGACGCTGCGCGTCGACTGCAGCGAGCATTCGCTCGAGCAGATCGAGAAGCACATGCACAAGCTCGTCAATGTGCTTCGCGTGACCGAGCTCGGGCCTGACGAGTCGGTCGAGCGCGAGCTCGCGCTCATCACCGTCAGCGTCGCGCCCGACCGCCGGCCGGACCTGGTCGCGCTCAGCCAGGTGGCCGGCGCCGAGGTCGTCGACGTCGGCCGCGACGCGATGACCTTCGAGATCGTCGGCCGCCCCGACCAGGTCGAGGCGTTCGAGGAGCTCGTCCGTCCCTACGGCGTTCGCGAGCTCGTCCGTACCGGGCGCATCGGCCTCCGGCGCCCCAGCCGCACCTCCAACCGCTCGGAAAGGACCTGAACATGGCGGAGATCCACAAGACCGGCAATCTCGACCTGCTCAACGGCAAGGTCGCGGTACTGGGCTACGGGAGCCAGGGCCACGCCCATGCGCTCAACCTGTCCGACTCGGGGATCGACGTCGTCGTCGGCCTGCGCGAAGGGAGCCCGTCGTGGGCCGCGGCGGAGGAGGCGGGGTTGACCGTCGCCTCGGTCGCCGACGCGGTGAAAGGCGCGCAGCTCGTCGCGATCCTCGTGCCCGACGGAGCACAGCCGTCGCTCTACGAAGGCGAGGTGGCTCCCAACCTCGCGCCGGGCGCGGCGCTCCTGTTCGCCCACGGCTTCAACGTGCACTACGAGCGCGTCGCGCCCCCGCCGGGCCACGACGTGATCATGGTCGCGCCGAAGGGACCGGGCCACGTCGTCCGGCGGCTCTACACCGAGGGGTACGGCACACCGGCGGTCGTCGCGGTCGCCCAGGACGCGTCCGGCGGCGCCCGCGAGCTCGCCTTCGCGTACGGCGCCGCGATCGGGGCGGCGCGGGCCGGCATGGTCGAGACGTCCTTCGCCGAGGAGACGGAGACCGATCTCTTCGGCGAGCAGACGGTCCTCTGCGGTGGTGTCACGCAGCTGATCCAGCTCGGCTTCGAGACGCTCGTCGAGGCCGGGTACCAGCCGGAGGTCGCCTACTACGAGTGCCTGCACGAGCTGAAGCTGATCGTCGACCTGATCTGGGAGGGCGGGATCGAGCGCATGCACTACTCGATTTCCGACACCGCCGAGTACGGCTCGCACGCAGTCGGCCCGAAGGTCGTCGACGACCACGTGCGCGAGAACATGCGCGCCGTCCTCGCGCGCATCCAGGACGGGTCGTTCGCCCGCGAGTGGGTGGCCGAGATGGATCGCGGCCAGCCGATCCTCGACGAGAAGCGGAGCGAGCTCGCCGCGAAGCAGATCGAGCAGGTCGGCGCACGGCTGCGGGCGCTCAACGTCAAGGAAGAAACGGCGTCCGTTTGAGCGTCTACGACGCGACCCATCCGGCGAAGCGCCATAGCGGCGCGCTCACCGACGGCGTCGACCGCGCGCCGGCGCGCGCGATGCTGAAGGGCGCAGGCTTCACCGACGCGGATCTCGCGAAGCCGCTGATCGGTGTCGCGACCACGTGGATCGAGACGATGCCGTGCAACCTGAACCACCGGCTGCTCGCCCGGTACGTGAAGCAGGGCGTCCGGCTCGGCGGCGGGACACCGCTCGAGTTCAACACGATCGCCGTCTCCGACGGCGTCTCGATGGGGACGTCCGGGATGCGCGCGTCGCTCGTGTCGCGCGAGGTGATCGCCGACTCGATCGAGCTCGT
>DASXDB010000227.1:0-6998 GCA_036490895.1 Gaiellaceae bacterium | reverse complement strand
GTCTGACCTTGCAGGCGGTGGGGTTGTCTCGCCTATCGGTTGCGTGATCGTCGGCAGAGCCTCCACGCGAACCTAAGTCAAAACTCGCCACCGGCCGGCTAGACGCGACGACAACGGGCGGCGGGCTGCGAATCTCGATTCTCGGCCCGCGATCGGGTTGCACGCGTGAACGACTCGCCCAAGCACGAGCCGCTGGCTCGCCAGCAAACGCCTACGGCGTCCTCGTCGGGTGCCAGATGATCTCCCAGAGGTGACCATCAGGATCACGGAAGTAGCCCGAGTAGATCCCCCAAGGTCGCTCGCGGGCGGGCGTGACTGCCGCCCCAGCGGATTCCGCCTTCTCCAGCAACTCATCCACCTCAGCCCGGCCACCGACGAGCTGCGCGAGACTGAACTCGCCGCTGTGCGGCTGCGACATTGAGATCTCTGCGTCCTTGGCGAGATCGGCGCGCGGATACAGGTTGAAGAGCAGCCCACCGTCAAGCTCGAACATCGCGATCGCACCGCTGGCGCCAGTGACCTCGTCCATCCACTCCGTCCCGACGATGCCCTTCGATTCAAAGCCGAGGTTGCGATAGAACGTGAGCGCCCGCCCGAGGTCGGCGACGGCCAGAGTGATCACATGGAGATGTGGTTCCACCCTTCCGCTTCTACCCAACCTCCCGAGCATCACGCCAGACGGTAGAGCGGGCATCGAACCGCCATGCTCGTGCCCCGAGAAGCGCATTCTGGAAATACCTTGCGTGTTCGCGGAGGCGTTCGAGGCGGAGTTTCCGTCGCTGCACCGGCGCCGCGTGGGGGGACGCGTTCTCTGCGTTGCAGATCACCGGCTCGACCGACCCGTCCGCCGGGATCGCGAAGCTCACGCTCACGTGGGGCTCCGCCTCGGCCACGGTCGACTACCGCGACAACTTCTTCTTCGCGCAGCTGCCCGCGACGACGCCCGGTCCTCGCGTCGGCGCCGTCCCCCTCCCGGACGGCCGTGGGTGCTGACCGGCTACTCGAAGACGCCGCTGGGGACGCCCCCCGCGCGCAGTTATCGCGATCCCGAGCTGCGATGTGAGCGTTCGCGATTGAGCCACCCGCTCCGTCTTCGCGAGAGTTGGGGGGATGCGCCTCGTTACATTCCTCCGCGACTGCAAGCCGGACCTCCCCCGCGCCGTCTGGATCATCCAGCTCGGGACCGTCGTCAACTTCTTCGGCTTCGGGCTCGTCCTGCCGTTCGAGCTGATCTACCTCCACGACCGGCGGGGCTTCTCGCTCCCGACCTCCGGCCTGATCGTGTCGACGATCATGGCCGTGAGCGTCGTCTGCGCCGGCCCAGCCGGTGCGCTGGCCGACCGCATCGGCGGGAAGCGGCTGCTCGTCGTCGGGGGCGCGATCTCGGGGTTGGGCTACGGGTCGCTCGCGTTCGCGACGCATCCCTGGCAGGCGTTCCTCGGCTCGGCGGTCGCGGGCGTCGGCGCAGGCTGCACGCAGCCGGCCGCCGGCGCGCTCATCACCGCGCTCTGTACGCGGGAACAGCGAATCGCCGCGTTCACGGTCGCGCGGATCGCGATCAACCTCGGCATCGGCGCAGGCGGGGTTGTCGCCGGGCTGATCGTCGCGTCCGGCTCGATCCGCTCGTTCCAGGTGATCTACCTCCTGAACGCGGCGACGTTCTTCGGCTATCTCTGCTTCCTCGCCTTCGTGCCCGACGCGCGTCCTTTGCATCAGGCGGAGGCGGAGCACGGCCCGCGCGGCTACCGCTTCGTTCTCGGGCACCGTGCGTTCCTCGGCGTGCTCGCCGCGAACTTCGTGTTCGTCATCGTCGGCTACACGCTCTTCGGGTACACGATGCCGATCTACGCGCGCCACCACGCGCACGTCAGCTCGCAGGCGATCGGCGGCATCTTCGCCGCGAACACGATCTTCATCATCCTCTTCGTCATCCCGATCGCGCGGCTCTCGCATGCGCGGAGTCGCGCGACGCTGCTCGGCCTCATGTGCACTGCGTGGGGCGTCGCGTGCGTGATCGCCACCGGCGCCGGGGCGATCGGCGGTCCCCACGTCGGCGTCGCCATCCTCGCGCTCTCCGGGATCGTGTTCGCCGTCGGCGAATGCCTGCACGCGGTCGTGCTGCAGCCGCTCGTCACGGAGCTGGCGCCGCCGGCGCTCGTCGGCCGGTACATGGCCCTCTTCGGGATCACGTTCTCGGTCGGGCTCGCCGCAGGGCCGTCGGCCTCGGCATCCGCGCTCGCCGTCTCGCCCGATCTCCCGTGGATCGCGGGTGCCGCCGCGATGCTGGCGCTCCTGCCGGTGCTCGCGCCCGTCGTTCGTCGCGCGCAGGCTCCGAAGGAGCCGCGCGTCCTCGCGTCCGAGACCGTTTAAATGCCTCGGCGTGGCGCTTCCGAAGCCGTTTTCCGACCGCGAGGAGGCCGGCCGCAGGCTGGCCGCCGAGCTGCCTGCGCTCGACCGGCCGATCGTGCTCGGGCTGCCACGCGGCGGTGTTCCTGTGGCGGCCGCCGTCGCGCGCGCGCTCGGCGCGCCGTTCGACGTGTTCGTCGTCCGCAAGCTCGGCGTGCCCGCGCAGCCGGAGCTCGCGATGGGAGCCGTCGCGAGCGGCGGGGTGCGCGTGATCAACGACGACGTCGTGCGTCAGGCCGGCGTGCCGGCGTCCGTGCTCGACGAGGTCACCGCGCGTGAGCGCGTTGCCGTCGAGGCGCGCGAACAGCTGTACCGCGGCGACAGGCCGCCACCACTGCTCCGCGGGCGAGACATCGTCCTCGTCGACGACGGACTGGCGACCGGCGCGACGATGCGTGCGGCGGTCGAGGCCGTTCGGATGCACGACCCGAGCCGTATCGTCGTCGCGGTGCCGGTGGCGCCGGCGGAGACGGTCGCCGCGTTCGCGCGGGACGGCGTCGAGATCGTGAGCGTCCAGGCGCCGGACTCGTTCGTGGCGGTTGGTTCGTGGTATCGCGATTTTGGGCAGATCTCCGACGAGGAGGTGGTTCGGCTCATCTCATGACTGCGATCGTCGACAAGCTCGTCGCCGAGGAACATCACCTCGAAGAGATCGCGAAGGACGGCTACGCGCCCGCGACTCTCCCGATCGTCCTCGGCTTCATCATGCTCGCCCTCGCTGTGATCGTCGGGCTGGCCGTTGGGATCTCGATGGCTGTGTACTACCTCAGCTGACGAGGCGGGACGGCAGGTCGCGCGCGTGCAGGACGACGAGCGTCTTCGTCGGCCGTGTGAGCGCGACGTAGAGCTCGCGCAGCGGAATGAGCGCAGGCTCGACGACCACGACGTGGTCGAACTCGAGACCCTTCGCCTCGCGCGGGGTCAGGACGGGCACGAGCTCGTCGGACGGGACGTTCCCGATGAGCTCCTCCGGCACGATCACCGCAGGCAACCCGTCGGGAGCGTGGGCCGCGGCCTCGAACGCGTCCACGAGCAGACGCGCTTCGTCGACACGCCGGATGAGCGGCGTCGCTGCACCCGTCCGATAGGCGATCGGCGGCGCGACATCGGGCGCGATGTCCTCGAGGAGCGGCAGCGCCAGCTCCATGATCTCGCGAGGCACGCGATATGCATGCCGAAGCTCTTCGACGCTCGCTTTGTCGCCGCGTGGCACGTGCGGCAGCACGTCCCTCCAGCTCGAGTACCGAACCGGTCCGGTTGACTGCGCGACGTCGCCGAGCGCCGTGAACGCCCCCTCTCGCGCGCGCCGGGCGACCATCCGAAGCTGCATCGGCGTCAGGTCCTGCGCCTCGTCGACGATCACGTGACCGTACGCATGCGGCGGCTCGGCGAGTGCCGTGCGCGCTTCGTCGAGGAGCGCGACGTCGCCGTCGGACCAGCCTGCGCCGCGTCGTCGGAGCAGTCGCTGCTCGGTGTCGTCGAGGATCCCGTCCGCCGCTTCGCCGAGGAGTGTGCGAGACGTGTACAGCCGCTGCACGAGCCGGTCCGGAGCGATGCTCGGCCACGCGGCCTTCAGCACGCGGTCGAGGTAGCCTTTCGCGCGAAGCGCGCCCTCGACCTCCTCGAAGCTGCGGACGGCGCCGGCGCCGTGAATCCGGCCGTATTCCTCGTAGAAGCGCCTGAGCAGGCTCATCCGAAACCGCTCGCGCGCGGCCGCGCCGGTGCCGAGCTCTTCGCGGGCCTGCGCGACCAGCTCGCCGACCTCGCGCGCCTTGACCCAGACGAAGGAGCCTTCGAGCCGTAGCACGAGCTCGACCGGCTCCGATTCGAGCTGGAGCTCGACGGCTCGGCGTACGACGTCCGCGAGCCGTGTGTCGGCTTTCAGCTCGGCGACGTCCGGTGGGTCGCGACGCGCCGGAACCACGCCGTCGACGAGCTCCGACACGGCTCGCTGCTCCACCATGTCCTCGCCGAGCGCCGGCAGGACGTGCGAGACGTACTCCATAAACGTCCGGTTCGGGCCGACGACGAGCACGCCGCGCCGCTGGATGCGCTCGCCGAGCGTGTAGACGAGCCAAGACGCACGATGCAGGCCGACGGCGGTCTTGCCGGTGCCGGGGCCGCCCTGGATCACGAGCACGCCGTCGGGGTCGTGTGTGATCAGCCGGTACTGGTCGGCCTGGATCGTCGCGACGATGTCGCGCATGTGCACGTCGCGGTCACGCTCCAGCTCCTCGAGCAGGAAGTCGTCGACTGCCGCGCCGTCCACCACTGTTCCGTCGAGCGTTTCGTCGGCGATGTCGATGAGCCGCCGCCCTTCCGAGCGGAACCGCCGGCGCAGCGTCAGCCCGTGAGGATCCTGCGGTGTCGCGGTGTAGAACGGGCGCGCCGCCGGTGCCTGCCAGTTGACGACGAGCTGACGCTGCGTCTCGTCGTGCACGAAGCGCCGGCCGATGTAGAGCGGCTTCGTGATCGTCTCGAAGTCCAGCCGGCCGAAGCAGAGCCCGCGCTCGGCGTCCTCGAACGTGCGCAGCCGGCGCGCGGCCCAGGCGTCCATGGCGGCCTGTGCGATCTCGCCGTCGACGTGGTCGGCCGCGCCCGCAACGGTCGCGCGCATGCGCTCCAGGTGGTCGTACGCCGTGTCGACGTACTCCTGCTCCGCCTCGAGGTCGGGGTGGCCCATGCGCCCACCGTAACGGGACCGCGCGAGGCGGTTCAGCCGTATTCCATCCCATGAACCGCCGCGAGTTCCTCGCCGTCGCCGCCGCGACACCGTTCGCGCTGCGCACGCAGCTGTCGGCCGCGCCGGTGGCGCTCGTCACGTGCGATGCCCAGTCCCGGCTTGCGGTGGTCGACCTGCGAACGCTTCGCATCGTCGACTCGATCGCCACGCTCGCGGATCCCCGCTCGGTCGAACGGGTCGGCGACGTTGCGCTCGTGTGCCACACCGCGGTCGGCGCGTTGTCGATCGTCGACCGCTCGCGCGTGCGCCACGTCGTTCGCGGGTTCGTCGAACCGCGGTACACGGCGGCGCACCCGGACGGCGTGCACGCGTTCGTGACCGACTCGGGTCGAAGCGGCATCGCCGTCGTCGACGTTCGCCGCGGATCGGTCGTCGGGCGTGTGCGGCTGCCGGGGTGGGCTCGCCACGTGACCATCTCGCGCGACGGATCGCGCCTCTGGGCGGGGCTCGGCTCCGCGTCCGAGCACGTCGCAGTGGTGGAGACGTCGCCGCTCCGTCACGTCGGCAATCTGACGCCGGGCTTCCTCGCGCACGACGTCGGTCTCGCTCCGGACGGCCGGCTGTGGGTCACTTCGGGGAGCAGCGGTGTCCTCGCCGTGGGTGGACGGAAGCAGGCGGCCGATCTCGCTCCGCAGCACGTGACGTTCGGAAACGGGCGCGCGTTCGTCACGAGCGGGGACTCGGGCACGCTGCACGTGCAAGCGCACGACGGCCGTTTGATCGCGCATGCGCCGGTTCCGATCGGGTCGTACAACGTGCAGTTCGCCGAAAATCGCGTGATCACGCCGTCGCTCGACCACGGGACGCTCGTGGTGCTCGATGCGCTCGGGCGGCCGCTGAAGACGCTTCAGGTGGCGGGCTCGTGCCACGACGCCTGCGTCCTCTGAGGATTTACGAAAGCCTTACTGCCTCGTCGGTGGAACTTCGCTTCGCGTGGGGAACATGGGCGCGAGTGAAGCGGGCCGTTCTCGTCATTCTCGCCGTCGCTGCGTTCGCCCCCTCGACCGCCGGCGCGACGGTTCCCTGTCGCGTCCGGATCTACAACGACTGGTACGGCGACGGGAAGATCGCGACGACGTATCCGATCGCGTGCTATCGCGACGCGATCAAGCACGTGCGCGACGACGCGCGCCAGTATTCGAGCCTCGTCGACGACATCCGTGCCGCGATGCAGGGGGCGATCGCTCTCCAGAAGGGCGATACGAAGGTGCCGACGCAGATCGGCAACAGCGGACCAGTGTCGACGCATCTCGACCGGCGCACCACCACGCCGAGCAAGGCGCCTCACGACCCGATGCCTGGAGACGGGCCGGTCAGCACCCCGCCGCTCACCTCCACGGTCGCCGCAGGCGCGACGAGCGGCAATGGCAGCGGCGTCCCCGTGCCGTTGCTCGTGCTCGGAGGTCTCGCGCTCGTGCTCACCGCAGTCGGTGGCATCGGCGTGATCGCGAAGCGGCGCCGGCTCTAGCCCGGTACGAGCCGCCGAAGCCGCGCGCGCTCGGCAGGGAGATAGAAGCCGAGCAGCGCGAGTGCGAGCGGGTACGCGCACACGAGCAGCAGCGACGGGACAGCCGAGAGGTGGGCCGCGCGCGCGGCGACCGTGAGCGCGGCGGCAGCGCCGACGGCGGTCGCGACGCGGCGCCACTGGTACGCGACCGGGTAGACGCTCTGGGCGTAGAGCGTCATGCCGAGGAAGAGGACGACGTATGCGGCCAGCGTCGAGATCGAGGCGCCGACCATGCCCCAGCGCGGGATCAGCCAGAAGTTGAGCCCGACGTTCGCCGCCGCGCCCACGCCGGTGACCACCCAGTTCAGCTGTGTCTTGCGCGCGCGGCCGCTGCCGATCGCG
>DASXDB010000226.1:0-3551 GCA_036490895.1 Gaiellaceae bacterium | reverse complement strand
CGCCGCGTCGCCGCGACGCTGGTGGGCTCTTACCCCACCGTTTCACCCTTACCGCTGGCGTCTCCGGAGATCCGTCAGAGGCGGTGTCCTTTCTGTTCCACTTTCCGTCGGCTTTCGCCGCCTGGCTCTCGCCAGCGTCCTGCCCTTCGGTGTCCGGACTTTCCTCGATCGTCGCGGTTCCGCGGAACCGCGACGGCCGCGGTCACCCGGCCTGCACGGTCAATGGTACCCCGTCTTCGAGGGCGTTCTCGTCGGCGAGCTGGCTCCCGCACTCGGGGCAGAACACGTTCCCGCCCTGCGCATGCATCACGAACTCCCCGCAGGCGAGGCACTCGAGCGACGCACCGCGGAGCAGCGCGACGAGCTCCTGATCGAGCGACCGGTGGAGTGCGGTGAGCGCGCCCACTAGCGGTGCCCCATTGCCGCGCTCATAGCTCCCGGAAGACGCCCACGACCCGGCCGAGGATCTGGACGTGCGCCGCGTAGATCGGCTCGAGCGACGAGTTCTCCGGCTGCAGGCGCACGCGGCCCTTCTCGCGGTAGAACGTCTTCACGGTCGCCTCGTCCGCAGACTCGTCGTCGCCCGCCAGCGCGACGACGATCTCGCCGTCCCGCGCGTCCTGCGCGCGTTGCACGATCACCAGGTCGCCGTCGAGGATTCCCGCCTCGATCATCGACTCGCCCTTGACGCGCAGCAGGAAGTCGCCCTTCGTGGTCGCCGGCATCGGCACGTACTCCTCGATGTCCTGCTCGGCCAGCATCGGTCCGCCGGCGGCGATCGCGCCGATGAGCGGGAGACGCGCCACGTCACGCGCCTCCTCGGCAGCAGGCACGGAGTCGCGCCGCTCGCGGCCGATCAGCTCGAGCGCACGCGGCTTCGTCGGGTCTCTGCGCAGCAAGCCGGCGCGCTCGAGGTTCGCGAGGTGGGCGTGCACGGTCGACGGCGAGGCCAGACCGACCTGCTCGCCGATCTCCCGCACGGTGGGCGGGTAGCCGTGGCGGTCGACGTACTCGACGAGGTAGTTCCAGATCTCTTGTTGGCGGGCGGTGAGCAACGCGCTCCTCCGGAGTCGGCGGGATGGTCGAACGTGTGTTCGCCACCAGGGTAGAGATTCCTCCGGACGCCGTCAACAGCAGAGGTGCAACAAAAGAGCCGCCCCGAGGGACGGCTCGATGCGCTGGAGAGGACTTGAACCTCCACGACCGCAATGGCCACTAGGCCCTCAACCTAGCGCGTCTACCAATTCCGCCACCAGCGCGTGGAGGGCGCATTGTAGCCGCGTTCCTGATCGCAACTCTCGGGCAGAATTGCGGCGTGGCAGAGGACTGGCGTGTGACCGCGACGGTGGCGAACGACGAGCAGGCGCACGAGATACTCGCCGCGCTCCACGGGCGCGACGTGAACCACACGCTGCGCGACGAGCTGGGCGACCGCATCGCCGTCTCGAACGACGGGCCACACCTCTTCCTCTATGCAGACACCCGCCACGCCGCCAGAGCCGCACGCGAGGTGCTGCTCGCCGTGCTGCGGGAGACCGGCGCGACGTCCGAGCCGCACATCACTCGGTGGCATCCGATCGAAGAGCAGTGGGAGGACGAGAACGTCCCACTGCCGGACACCGAGAGCGAGCGCCGGGCGGAGCGCGACCGCCTCGATGCCCAGGACGATGCGATGTCGATCGCGACCGGCGTCGCGCAGTGGGAAGTCCGGATCGAGCTTCCCTCGCACGACGAGGCGGAACGGCTCGCCGACGAGCTCGAGGCCGGAGGGCGCTCCGTCGTCCGCCGCTCGAAGTTCCTGATCGTCGGCGCGAACGACCGCGACGAGGCGGACGCGCTCGCGCGCGAGCTCGGTCACAGAGGCACCGTGCACGTCGAGCCGTCGAGCGGAGCCGCGTGGCAGCTGATGCCCCGCAACCCGTTCGCGGTCTTCGGCGGCCTCGGCGCCTAGCCGATCGGGCGCAGCTCGCGCTCGAGCGTCGCGCGGTCCGGCTCGAGCCACGGCGGTAGCGCAAGCCCTTCGCCCAGCGACTCGGCCGGCTCGTCGACCAGGAAGCCGGGCTCGTCGGTCGCGATCTCGACGAGAACGCCGTCGGGCATCCGGAAGTAGATCGACCGGAAGTACTTGCGGTCCTGGACGGTCGTCGGCCGCAGTCCGACCTCGACGAGACGCTCGAGCCAGAGGCGCTGCTCGTCGTCGGAGCCGACACGCCACGCGATGTGGTGGGTGATCCCGGCGCCGATCAGCGCAGCCTCCTCCATCGGCTCGGCGAACGAGAGCGGCGCGTCGTCGGCGAACATGCCCGCATAGAGATCCGGGTTGCCGATCACGACGACGTCGTGCAGGCGCGCGCTGTCGCCCGGCTCGAGACGCAGCCGAAGCCCATCCGGATCAGTCAGCTCGATCGGCTCGGTGACGTGCGGCGTCGCAAGACCGACCGACTCGAGCGTCCCGCGGCCGAGCCGCCCCCGCCCCGCCCGCGGCCACTCGAAGAACGTGATCAGCGTGCCGGGGCTGCCGACGCCGTCGCCGAAGTAGAGGTGGTAGCTGTGCGGGTCATCGAAGTTGACCGTCTTCTTGACGAGCGAGAAGCCGATCTGGCGATAGAAGTCGAGCGTCTGCTGCGCGTCCGAGCAGACGCACGTCACGTGATGGAGGCCGGTGAGCTGCACCGGTCGGAGCGTAACGCCGCGACTACTTGAGCAGGCGGAAGAGGAGAACCGTGTTCGCGAAGAAGAGCACCGCGACCACGATCGTGAGCCGCGTCAGGTTTCTCTCGACGATGTGCGTTCCACCCTGCGACGCCGGTGTGAAGCCCATGCCGCCCATCCCGGTGTCGCGGCCCGAGTGCATGAGGATCAGCCCGACGAGTGCCGCGGAGAGCAGGACGTGGATGACCGAAAAGACCGGAAGCACGCCCGGGAGGGTAGCTCAGCGCCCCGCAGCGTCGAGGATCGCCCGGACGAGATCGGCGGCGATCTGATCCTTCGTCACGTAGCCGCTCGCACCGGCCGCCCGGGCCTGGGTGATGTCCTCCGGCGCGTCGGACCCGGTCAGCACGAGGACGCGCGTCTCGGGAGCTTCGGCGGCGATGGCCTCCGTCGCGGCGAACCCGTCGAGAACGGGCATGGCGATGTCCATCAGGACGACATCCGGCCGCCCGTCGCGTGCGAGGGCGACCGCCTCCTCGCCGTTCGCGGCGCGACCGATGACGGCGATCCGTCCATCCGTCGCGAGGATCGCCTCGAGCGCCTCGGCGAAGAGGCGTTGATCGTCGGCGATCAGTACACGCACCTGGTTCCCGGCCACGTTTGCCTAAGGTACTCCGCATCGACGAGGCGACGGCACGCGAGAAGATCCACGACCTGCTCCTGACCGGCGACAACCGCCTGAAGCAGGGGGTCTCGGTCGAGAAGATTCGGCAGAGCTACGAGCAGGCGCTGGCCGTCGCGAGGGACGCCGGGCTCGAAGAGTCGGTACGCCCGCTGATCGAGATCAGGCTCGCCGACCTCGAACGGCTCGCTGGAGGATCTCCTCCACCCGCTCCGCC
>DASXDB010000225.1:0-7516 GCA_036490895.1 Gaiellaceae bacterium | reverse complement strand
GCCGTCGACCGGCTGGGATTCGTCTCCGCAGACGAGGTGAAGCTTGAGGCTCGTGGAGCCCGCGTTGACCACCAACACGTCGATGGAAAGGGATTCTCGTGACCGATGACGAGCTGCGCGCGCTCGATGCGTACTGGCGCGCCGCGAACTACCTCTCCGTGGGGCAGATCTACCTGCTCGACAACCCGCTCCTGCGCGAGCCGCTGCGCCCCGAGCACATCAAGCCGAGGCTGCTCGGTCACTGGGGCACGACGCCCGGCCTCAACTTCATCTACACGCATCTCGACCGCGCGATCCGCGAGCGCGACCTCGACGCGATCTTCGTGTGCGGGCCGGGGCACGGCGGCCCCGCCGTCGTCGCTCAGTCGTACCTCGAGAGGACGTACACCGAGCTCTATCCGCACGTCACGCGGGACGAGGCGGGGCTGCGCGCGCTCTTTCGGCAGTTCTCGTTCCCGGGCGGGATCCCGAGCCACGCCGCGCCCGAGACGCCCGGCTCGATCCACGAAGGCGGCGAGCTCGGCTACGCGCTCTCGCACGCATACGGAGCGGCCTTCGACGATCCGGGCCTGACGGTCGCCTGCGTCGTCGGCGACGGTGAGGCGGAGACGGGGCCGCTGGCGACGAGCTGGCACTCGAACAAGTTCTCGAACCCGGTGCGGGACGGGAGGGTCCTGCCGATCCTCCACCTCAACGGGTACAAAATCGCGAACCCGACCGTGCTCGCACGCATCCCGGAGGAAGAGCTCGCGTCGTTGCTGCGCGGCTACGGCTACGAGCCGCTCTTCTTCGACACGAGCGACGACCATCTCGACACGCATCGCCGCTTCGCCGAGCTGCTCGAGCGAGCCCTGGACGATCGCCGCGCGATGATCGTCTTCCGCTCGCCGAAGGGATGGACGGGGCCGCACGAGGTGGACGGGCTGCAGGTCGAGGGCACGTGGCGGGCGCACCAGGTTCCGCTCGCCGAGGTGAGAACGAACCCCGGGCACCTCCGCGAGCTCGAGGAGTGGCTGAGGAGCTACCGGCCCGAGGAGCTGTTCGACGACGAGGGCGGGCTTCGCGACGAGCTCGCTCGGCTCGCGCCGCAGGGCGAGCGGAGGATGTCGGCGAACCCGAAGACGAACGGCGGCCTCGTGCTGCGCGACCTCGAGCTGCCGGACTTCCGCCGTTTCGCCGTCCAGGTGGAAGAGCCTGGCGCCGCGACCGCCGAGGCCACGCGCGTCCTCGGCAGCTGGCTCACCGAGGTCGTGCGTGCGAACCCCGACAACTTCCGCATCTTCGGTCCCGACGAGACCGCCTCGAACCGGCTCGACGCCGTCTACGAGGTGACGGACAAGCAGTGGGACGCGCGCATCGAGCCCGTCGACGAGCACCTCGCGCCGAGCGGCCGCGTCATGGAGATGCTGTCCGAGCACCAGTGCCAGGGTTGGCTCGAGGGCTACCTCCTCACCGGCCGGCACGGCCTCTTCGACTGCTACGAGGCCTTCATCCACATCGTGGACTCGATGTTCAACCAACACGCGAAGTGGCTGAAGGTCACACGCGGGATCCCGTGGCGGCAGCCCATCGCCTCGCTCAACTACCTGCTCTCGTCGCATGTCTGGCGCCAGGACCACAACGGCTTTTCGCACCAGGACCCCGGCTTCATCGACCACGTCGTGAACAAGAAGGCCGAGATCATCCGCGTCTACCTCCCGCCCGACGCGAACTGCCTCCTCTCGGTGGCCGACCACTGCCTGCGCAGCCGGCACTACGTCAACGTCATCGTCGCCGGGAAACAGCCCGCGCTGCAGTTCCTGCCGATGGAGGACGCGATCCTCCACTGCACGCGCGGGGTCGGGATCTGGGACTGGGCCTCGAACGACGACAGCGGCGAGCCCGACGTCGTCCTCGCCTGCTGCGGCGACGTGCCCACGCTCGAGACGCTCGCAGCGGCCGGGATCCTCCGCGAGCGGTTGCCGGAGCTGAAGGTGCGCGTCGTCAACGTCGTCGACTTGATGCGGCTCGAGCCCGAGAGCGAGCACCCGCACGGCCTCCCGGATCACGAGTTCGACTCGCTCTTCACCACCCACCGGCCCGTGGTCTTCGCCTACCACGGCTATCCGTGGCTGATCCACCGGCTTACCTACCGGCGCACGAACCACGACAACATCCACGTCCGCGGCTACAAGGAGGAAGGCACGACCACGACGCCGTTCGACATGGTCATGCTCAACGACCTCGACCGCTACCACCTTGTCATCGACGTGATCGACCGCGTGCCAGGGCTCGCGGACCGGGCGGGGAGACTACGCCAGGAGATGGAGGACGCGCGGCTGCGGGCGCGGACTTACGCACGCGAGCACGGCGAGGACGCGCCCGAGGTCGCCGAGTGGCGCTGGCGGCCCCAAGCTGCTGTCGCTCCCTAGAGACCTCGCCGCGCATTCGTCCCTCCGCCGCCGGGGGCTACGACGGAGGGACGTGCCTGGGCTTACGGCCTGAGGACGATGCGGGCGGGAATCTCGCCCGCGTTGACGTCCGCGATCGCCTCGTTGACCTCGGCGAGCGGCCGCTTCGAAGATCGGCAGCCGGACGTAGTTGTCGGCGGGTTGGCCTGGTGGATCTACAAGCGGTAGAGCGCGAGCGCGTTCTCGCGCAGGATGAGCCGCGCGTCCGCTTCGTCGGTGAGCACGACCGCGAGCGCGTCGCGCCACCACGTCGCCGCGAGCAGGTACAGCTCCGGTGTCCGCGCCGCGTCGGAGGCGTAGAGCAGCTTCGAGATCGGGGCCAGCTCGAGCGCCTCCTCCAAGGCGACGGCCGGACGGGAGACGTGCGGGATGGTGAGCGAGAGGTCGAACCAGACGTTCCCGTACACGTGCGCGAGCCAGCCCGCCTCGCGCACGAACGGGTAGCAATGGAGCAGCACGAACGGCGTGTCGCGGAAGCGCTCGACGAGCGGCTTCAGATAGCTCGGGTCCGCGCGCCACAGGTGTAGGTCGGAGTCGCCGAAGCCGCAGTGCACCTGCACCGGCAGCGGGTCGCCGGTCGCCTCGTTCGCCTCGAGCGCGGCCACGACGTGCTCGGACACGCGGTCGAGCCCGCCGCGGTACGCGGCGATCGTCTTGAGCGCGACGTAGCCGCGCGCACGCGCGGTCGCCGCCTCCTCGGCCGCGCGCCCGCCGCGCGTCTCGAGCCTGAGCACCGGCAGCGCGCGGCAGTCGGCGAGCTCCCCCATCTCGCCCCAGGAGGTGCCGACGTCCTGCGGCGGGTAGCCGTCGTCCACCAGCAGGATCTCCGTGTTCGTCGCGCGCAGCAGCGCGGACGCGTACTCCGCCGGATCGGACGCGAGCCGATGCGCATACACCGCCTGCTCCTCCGCGCCGACGCCGAAGTGCGCGGCGAGCGCCGCGATTGCGCGACGGTAGGTGACGCCGGTGGCGACGTGCGGCCACTGGCGCGGGTCCGGGCTCTCGGAGAAGAGCCCCCGGAACTCGTCGAGCGACGCCGGAGGCGCGCGCAGCACGCCGTGGGCGTGATGGTCGACGAGCGCGATCCCGCTCAGTACTTCTCGAAATGACCCTGTTGCTCGAATGCCGCGTCTCCCGCGGAGTAGGCCGTCCACTCGGAACGGCGGACGGCGAGGTAGGACTCGGCCAGCACCGGCCCGAGCGCGTCGAGGAGAAGCTCGTCCCGCTCGAGGGCATCGAGCGCCTCGGCCTGCGTCGCGGGCAGGCGCACGATTCCGCGGCGCGCCCGCTCGGCCTCGTCGATCGTCGCCGGATCGACGTCGACGGGCTCGGGCGGCTCGAGCCCGCGCGCGAGGCCGTCGAGGCCGGCGGCGGCGAGGCCGCCGAGTGCGAGGTACGGGTTGCAGCTCGAGTCGCACGCCTTCAGCTCGGCGTTGGTGGACGCCTCCTCGGCGCCGCGAAACGTCGAGGCGACGCGAACCGGCGCCTCGCGATTGTCGAGGCCCCAGCACACGAACGCGCCGGCCCAGTACTGCGGCACCATCCGATGGTAGGAGTTGAAGCTCGGCGCCGTGAGCGCGCACAGCGCCGGCAGATGTGCGAGGACGCCGGCGATGAACGCGCGCGCCTCCTGCGAGAGGCCGTCACGGTCGCCGTAGAAGCGATTGCGACCGCCCTCCCAAAGCGAGAAGTGCATGTGGCCGCCGTTGCCCGCGTTCTCGGGCCACGGCTTCGGCGCCAGCGAGGCGACGAGGCCCTGCCGCGTCGCCACCGCGCGAATCGTCTCCCGGACGAGCAGCTGCTCGTCCGCCGCCTGGAGGGCGGGCGCATGCCCGGTCGAGATCTCCTGCTGGCCGTGCCCGAGCTCGGCGTAGTACTGCTCGAGCTGGATCGACTGCGCGTCGAGCGCCGCCGCCAGGTCATCGGCGTAGTCCTGCGCCGTCGTCGTCGAGATGGTCGAGAAGCAGAGCCCGGAGTCGACCGGTACGTAGGCACCATCGATCTTCGTCGCCAGCGAGAACTCGTTCTCGAACGACGCCCGGAGGACGAGCCCGCGCTCGGCGAGACGGGCCTCCACCCGCTTCAGGAAGGAGCGCTGACAGACGGGCGCCGGGTCGCCGTCGAGTTGCACGTGGTCGGTGAGCACCGCGCCGGTGTGCGGTGCGTACGGCAGCACGCGGAAGGTGTCGAGATCGGGGACGAGCCGGATCTCGCCGACCGGGCCCATGCCGGGGACGGGCTGGAGCTGGTCGAGCGAGTTCATCGCCTGCATCGCGACGGTGAGCCCGATGCCCGCGTCCAGCCGTCCCTCGAGGCCGTGCCGGGACGACGACTTCGCGCGGACCGTGCCGTCGTTCCCGCACCAGAGGAAGCGGACGAGGCGGAGACCCGCCTCGTCCGCGCGCTGCGCGATCTCCTTCGCCCTCACGCAGCCGAGATCGTCGCGCTCGGTTGCTCGCGCCGTTGCATGAACTCGCTGATCGCGTAGATCGCGACCGCTGCGAACACCGACACCCCGCACAGCACCCCGAGCCAGATCCGCCAGTGCATGACGCTGAACAACCCCGTCCACGGACTGCGGAACGTGACGTACGCGCCGAACGCGGACGCGAGCATGCCGACCACGCCGGAGGCGTACAGCAGGTAGGGATGCGCAGCCCGCACTTCCTCGAACTTCGCCGGGAACGCGCGCTTGACGAGGAAGATGTCGGCGAACAGGAGCACCATCGAGATGCACCAGATCACCGTCACTGCGGCCTGGAAGAGCCAGTACGCCTTCTGGTTGTTGTCGTTCCCGACCCACGGGTTGAAGACGGCGACGACAAACAGCGACGACAGCACCGTCTGCGTGACGATCGCGTACACCGGCACCTTCGTCTTCGCATTCACCGTGCCTAGCTTCGCCGGCATCCGCTGCTCGAGCCCCGACACGAAGAGCAACCGCGAGAACGAATAGTTGTACACGACGGTGTTGGAGACGAAGAACCAGATCAACACGAGCCCGATGACGATCGCGAACCAGTGCGCGCCCCCGAAGCCCTTCTGCACCGCGACGAGGATGTCGGTCGTCGAGCCGACGCTCTTCGCCGCCGGCAGGGCGAGCATCGTGCCGAGCGTCGTCCACAGGTACGCGAAGATGACGACGGCCGAGCCCCAGAACAGGTACTTCTTGATCGCCCGGATGTGCACGATCTCGACGCCCATGTTCAGCGGCACCTCGATGCCGAGCAGCGCGAGGATGACGAACCCGAACCACGTCCACTGGCCGGAGTGGATGTTCCAGTTCGACGCGGTCCCCCAGCCGCCGGTCGCGGAATGCCCGTTGCCGACCAGCCACAGGATGCCGGCGAGACCGATGACGAAGATCGCCGCGCCGTAGAAGACGACCGCCCAGTTCGCGTACGACTGCGTCATGCGCAGGCGCAGCATCGACATGGCCGCCGAGAACCAGAGCACGGCGAGGATGACAAGGCCCTGCTCCCACGCCTTCGGCAAGCCGCCCTTGTCGACGAACTGCCAGATGGTCACGACGGCGTCGCCGGTTGCGACCATGACGAGGATCCCGGGCCACCACGCGCAGAAGCCGGCGAAGAAGCCCCAGAAAGGGCCGAGCGCCTTCTGCGTCCACACATAGAGCGAGCCCTCCTGCGGGAACATCTGCCCGAGCTGCGCCGTGACCAGCGCCCCCGGGATGAGAAAGAGCAGGAACCCGAGGATCCAATATGTATAGGCCGCCTGGTGCGCCTGCTGGATCGCCGAGGAGTTGACGACGAACAGGACGATCGCCACGAAGACGATCGTCATGTCGAACGAGTTCAGGACCCGGGGAAGCATCCCCGGCGCGACCCGTTCGGAGATCATCGCGCGGTCGTCTGCCTGCGAAGCCATGCGCATTGCCTCCCTTCGCGAACGTGACGACCGTGACGATACGGCTATACGCCAGGCTCGCGCAAGATCCTCGCCAGGACGTCGGCCCGGATCTCGACCGAGTCGACCAGAAGTGCCCGTCCGCGGCATGATCGCCGTCCCCTCCACGCCGAGGCAAGCGCAGTGCGACGTGAAACGCACGGCGCTCATTCACAGGAAACTGTTCGGTTCAGCTCAGAGAGCTCTTAACGCGTCCACGCATCCTGGAGATCAAATCGTCAACCACGATCGACACACCAATAAAAGGACAGGATTATGTTCTCCGGGAGACTCACGAGGCTCATCGCGATCAGCGTCACGGCGATCGCAATCGGAGGTGGCGCCTACGGCATCGTCAGCGCAACCGCCGGCAACGGCTCAAACGCAGCCGCAACAGCCACATCGCCTGCGGCAACACCAGGGGGATTCGCGCTCGGACGCGGCGGAGCGAACGCTCGCTCCGGGCCGGCAGCAGGGGGAGCAGTCGGCACCGTCGCGAGTGTGTCCACGTCCAGCTTCGCCCTGTCGACCTCTGCGGGACAGAACGTGACCGTCACCAGAGCGTCCTCAACCACGTACACAACGGGGACGGGCTCGACCTCGGCCGGCGCCATCAAGACGGGCGAAACCGTCCTCGTCCTCGGCACCACCAACGGAACGACCATCACCGCAACCCGGGTCATCGTGCAACCGACCGCCGGATCTGCGACCTCCTCCTCCGCCGCAGGAGTCGTTCCCTTCCAGCGCGGTGCACCCTCCACGTCGAAGCAAGTCGGTCAGATCCCGGCGAACTACAGCCAGGGCTCGGGCACGATCGTCAGCGGAGCTACGGCGAACAAGGCAACCGAAGCCGCACTGGCCGCCTACCCGGGCGGCATCATCGACCGCGTCGTCAAGCTGAGCAACGGCGAGTACGAGGTCCATAACATCGGCGTCAACTGGCCACACCACATCTTCGTCGACAAGAGCTTCAAAGTCGTCGGCGCCGACTAGGCGCGACCTCACACAGGCGGTTGTCGGGGGGGCATTGTCAGTCGATCCAGGCGGACGGTGCCGGGATGCCGTCGCCGCCTTCGGGTCGGTCGGACCCGACGGCGATCAGCTCGAGCCCGTCACCGCCGGCCTCGACCGCGCGGACGGTCGCGGGCGCGATCCGGACG
>DASXDB010000224.1:0-12469 GCA_036490895.1 Gaiellaceae bacterium | reverse complement strand
TTCACCGGGCGCACCGCCTCTGCGGTCGCGCGGCTTCGCCCGCGGCGCCCGATCGTCGGGCTCTCGCATCACCAGACCGCCGTGCAGCAGATGGCGCTCGAGTGGGGCGTCACGCCGGTGTTGATCCCGCAGACCGAGAACGTGGAAGACCTCTGGACGAGATCGCTCGAGGTCGCGCTGAAGTCTGGCGTGATCGAGAGCGGCGATCGCGTCGTCACGACCGCGGGCACGGCCGTCAACCTCCCGGGGTCGACGAACGTGATCAAGGTCGACATCGCGTAGAGGGTCTTTCGCGCCGCCGCCGAAACCGGAGGCGTGATCCGGCTGCGCCCGACCCGGCTGCTTGCGATCGGCGCGCTCGCGCTCGTCGCGTTTCTCTACTGGCGGCCGATCCACACATACCTGCGGACGAAGCAGGCGCTGCAAGAGCGACACGCGCAGGTGCACGCGCTCTCGACCGAGAAGGCGACGCTCGAGCAGAAGATCGCGCTCGCGAACACCGGCCCGGAGCTCATCCGCCAGGGACGTATGCTCGGGCTCGTGCGTCCCAGCGAGCAGCTGTTCATCGTGCGCGGTGTATCCGCGTGGCGACACCGGAATCGTTGACCGACGAGGAGATCGTCGAGCGCCAGCTCGGGCGTCCGCCGCGGGCGTTTCGCGGTGTCGTCGTACGGTGCCCGTTCGGCCGGCCGGCCGTCACCGAGCAAGCGCCGTACGATGATGCCGGCCGGCCGTTCCCGACCCAGTTCTGGTTGACGTGCCCGCAGCTCGTTGCAGCGATCTCGCGGCTCGAGGCGGCGGGCGGCGTCGAACAGTGGTCGCGGGCGGCGACCGTCGAGCCCGAGCTCGCGTCGAGCCTCGCAGCGGCCCACGAGTCGCAGCGGCGCGAACGGCCCGAGCTCCCGGCCGGCATCGGCGGGTCGACGCGCCCCGGCAGCCTGAAATGCCTGCACGCGCACGCGGCGTACGCGCTCGCCCGACCGGGCTACGAGCTCGGAGACCGCATCCTTGCTGAGCTACCGGCGCTCTGGCCGTCGTCCTGCTGTACTCCCGTCGATGCCGCCTGATCTCGAGCTCGCACGCCAGCAGTGGCGAGACGGGAACCGGCGACTGGAGGAGTCACGAGGCGACCGCGAGCGTTACCGGCAGCTCGTCGAGGGCACGGATCGCGTCGTCGACGCGCTCCGGCGCCGCCTCGGACAGTCGTTCACGCTGGACGAGCTCGCCGCGTTGTACGGCGGGGCGGACGGCTGGGTGCTCGAGCTGCTCGACGCCGCGGACCCGGAAGGCGAGTTGCCGTTCGAGCCGGGAACGGTCGCGGACGCCGCCTTCCACGCCTACTCCCGTGGCGCCGTGGACTATCGCCCGTGAAGAGGCTCCTCGTCGCCGCGGTCCTGGCCGCCGCCGTCTTCGCGGTGGGCGTCGCAGTCGGCGAGTCGCTGCACGACAATCCGCGACCCGGCGGCACGCAGACGCTCGTCCGGACGCTGAAGCCGCTGCCGCTCGCGCCGGCCGCGCGCGAAACGGTCACCGTTACCGTGCAAAAGCCATAAATCCGCCGGCGCAGGTTTAGATAGCGGAAGCTTTGGCTACTTTTTCGGCGTGACGTACCCGAGCAGGCGCGCCCCGACGACCGAGCCGGACTGGCTGACGCTCGGGCAGGCCGCCAAGTTCCTGGGCGTGGCCCAATCGACCATCCGGAAGTGGTCGGACCAGGGCCGCGTGCCGGCGTTCTACACGCCGGGAGGGCACAGGCGGTACCGGCGGCGCGACCTCGAGGCGTTCCTGGAGCGCTCGGGCCCCGCCGGCTCGACCGCAGGCCCGCTCGTCCTGGTCGTCGACGACGACGCTCGGCTCCGCGAGTACATGCGGATCAATCTCGAGGTGGAGGGGTACACGGTTCGCGAGGCTGCGAGCGCCGACGAGGCACTCGACGCGATCGAAGGCGGCGCACCCGACCTCGTCCTGCTCGACGTCGTGATGCCTGGCATCGACGGCTGGCAGATGCTGCAGCGCATGCAGGAACGCCACGGCTCGATCCCGGTGATCATGTTCAGCGGCCAGGTCGACGAGCGCTCGGCGCTGGACGCCGAACAGCGCGGCGCGCGTGGCTTCGTCGGCAAGCCGTTCGATCCGCAGCAGCTGATCGAACGCGCGAAGCAGCTCGTTCCCATCTGATCCGCGCGACGTCGCCCGGGGCGACGTTCGGGTACGGCTAAAGCTCTTCTGCGGCGCGCAGCAAGCCGCCGGCGATCACGGCAAGGCTCGCGAGCAGGCTGATCCAGATGCCGATCCCGCGCCCGTCGGCGGGCAGGACGGCATCGGGGATGGAGATGACCCGGATGATCACGAAGACCGCCGCGAGCGCGCCGAGCGCCAGGACGAGCAGGCTCTCGGGGACCGACGGCGGCAGCTCGAACCCGGTCTCGCGGAGCACCACGATCACGACTACCGCGAGCCCGATGAAGAACACGAGCTTGCCGAGGACGCCGCTGTGCCAGCCGATCACCGCCAGCTTGACGCCGACGCCCGATCCCGCGTACCAGTCCATGAACGACGACAGCGCGAGGACCAGCCCGGCCACCCAGGTGATGCGCTCGCCCGCCGCCCACAGGCCGCTCGCGGCGGGGCGGGTGTAGCTATCGGCCGGTTCTCCCGGGGCAGGGTTTTCGAGGTCGAAGAAGTCTGGGGTTTCCACGGGCGTAAGTATGGGCAAGAACCCGGTCGGAGGGTGTTCGAAGGGTCACCTTAGGGGGTCGGGGTGCTGGATGAGATAGAGAAGGCCGGGTCGAGACGGGCGGAGTACGTCGAGTTCGTTACGACCGGAGCGCCGGCAACCGGCGCCTTTCATTGTTCTGCGTGCGGCTACGGCGTCACCGTGCAGTCGACGCTCCCGCAGTGTCCGATGTGCAACGGCACGACCTGGGAGCGCGAGCCGGCGCCGTACCGCGAGGGCAGGCTGCACCCCTAGACGCCGAACAGTGTCTGTACTTCGTGCCAGGCCGCGAGGATCACGAACGCGGTCACGAACGCGAGCACGAGCAGCATCACGAAGAAGCGGACATCCGACCGCCGTGCCCTGCTCTTGTGCTCGACCCGGGCGCGCCGGCGCGCACGCTCACGCCGGTAATTCCGCTCGATGACGAGCGGATCGAGCGACGGGGCGTCGTCGAGGTCGACCTGGGTCCGGCGTGCCGGCTGAGCCATCCGGGGAAGTCTAAGGCAGTATCTGGGTCTGATGGCCGTCGGAGCCCAGCGGCCGCCGATCGAGGCGCTCGCCGACGCGGCAAAGCAGGTCGCGTCGGGCAGTGAGCTGCGGCCGGCGCTCGACGCGATCGCGGTCGGTGCGGCCGAGGCGCTCGCGGCGGCCCTCGTCGCGGTCAGGGTGGTGGGGGACGGCGGCGAGCTCGTCGCGGTCGCGCCGGAGGGAACGGCGCTCGCGGCCGAGGTGGCGGGCACCCGAGCCGGCCTGGACCGGATGGCTGAGGGCCTTGCGTCGGAAGCCGTGTTGCGGGTCGCCGACCAGGCGGGCGCTGCGGTCCTTGCGATCCCCGCCTTCGCGGGGGAACGTCTGGTCGGCGCCGTCGAGGTCGTGCGCCCCGAGCCGTTCGGCGAGGACGACGTTGCGGTCGCCGCGATCGCCGCCGCGCACCTCGGGCTCGCGGTGCGGACACTCGCGCCCGGGCCGCACGTTGCCGTCGAGTTTCGGCGACTCGCCTGGCTCGACCTTGCGGGAGAGGCGCTCGCGGTCGGCTGGGACGCCCATCGCACCGCCGAGCAGGCGCTCCGCGTCGCCGCCGCCGCGACGGGCGCGCGGGCAGGGATCCTCTGGCGACTTGCGGCCGACGGCCCACCGACGCAGCTCGCGAGCCTCGGCGACGTGGCCGCCGCGGTTCCACGCGCCGTCGAGTTGATCGACGAGGCGCTCGGCGACGGCGCGAGGCGCACGCTCGCGATCGAGGCCGACGAGGCCCTACCGGTACCGCTGTCGAGGGTGGCCACCGCCCCCCTGGGACGGCCGGCCTTCGCCGCGCTCCAACTCTTCTACTCGCCCGACGCAGCTCCGGCCGACGCCGAGCTGCAGCCGTTGGCCGCATTCGCGGACCGCGCCGCGCATGCACTTCGCTCGGGGGATCACGCACGCTCGGTCGAGCAGGAGCTCGGTCGGACGCGGTCGCTCTTCGAGGTCGTCAGCGAGGCGGTCTCCCGTCTGTCCCTCGACCACACGCTGGAAACGGCCGTCGAGCGGACGTCGGAGCTGCTGCAGGTCGGCGCCATCGGCATCTACCTGAACGACAACGACCAGCTGTTCGCGGCTGCGGGGCGCGGGGTCGCGATCGGCCACGCCGAAGTCGCCCGACGCGCGTCCGAAGCCTTCCTCGGGCCGCTGCGCGCACGGTCTTCCCTCCAGGCGAGCCACGTGGGGCGCGAAGCCCCACTGGCGCGCCTGCGTGCGGCCTTGCGCAGAGTGGGGGAGCCGTCGGTCGTCGCCGTGCCGCTCCACGTTCACGAGGAATCGATCGGGCTGCTGGTCGTTTACCCGGGCGAGCGCGTGCTCTCCGACAACGATCTCGCGCTGCTCACGGCGCTTGCGGGTCAGCTCGCGGTCGCCGTTCAGAACGCGCGTCTGCACGAGCGCGCGACCGAGCTCGGCAATCGGTTGTACGACGTGCTCGAGTTGGAGCGAGAGGCGTCGCGGCGCGTGAGTGCCTTCTACGAGATCTCCCGTTCGTTCACGCAGACGCTCTCGCTCGACCTTACGCTCGATGCAGTGACGACCACGCTTGCCGAGCAGCTCGGCGTCGATGCGGCGGTGATCCGCGTACCCGACGAGCGCGGCGACCAGCTCGTCGCGCACAAGGTGCACGTCTCGGAGTCGCGGCTCGACGCCCCCATCTCCACCGTTCTCGGCCGGCCGCAGCCGCTGCGCGCGCAGCGCCGTGACCCGCTGCTGCTCGACGTCGACGTGCTCGACCGGTTGGGTGGCGCACACGCGCTCCTTCGCCCGTTCATCGAGGCGGGCTCGACCGCGGCGCTCCTTCCGATCGTCAGTGCCACGGAGCTCCTGGCGGAGCTGACGATCGTGTCGCTCGATCCGGCGGAGCCGGTCACCGCAGAGACGCTTGCGGCTGCGTCGCCGATCCTCCGCCAGGCTGCGCTCGCGATCGACAACGCGCGGCTGTACCAGCAGCAGAAGGAGTTCGCCGAGACGATGCAGCGCTCGCTGCTGCCGCGGGAGCTGCCCGCGGTGAACGGCCTCGACGTCGGCAGCGTCTACGAGTCGGCGGCCCGCGTCGACGTCGGCGGCGACGTCTACGACTTCCTCGAGCTCACGGACGGTCGCCTCGCCGTCGTGCTCGGGGACGTCACCGGGCACGGAATCGAGGCGACGGCAGACATGGCGATGGCGAAGTTCGTCTTCCGCTCCCTCGCGCGTGAGCACTCGGACCCCGGCGAGTTCCTGTCGCGGGCCAACGACGTCGTCGTCGACGAGATCGCGCTCGGCAAGTTCATCACGATGGCATACCTGACGATCGACGACGCGGGGAACGTGCTCTGCGCGAGCGCCGGACATCCGCCGCCGCGACTGCTCGACGCCGACGGCAGGGTGCGCGCGCTCGAGTGCGGCGGGCTCGCGCTCGGGATCGCGTCGCCGCAGGAATACGAGCAGGTGGCGGCGGTGCTGCAGCCGGGTGCCGCGGTCGTGCTCTACACCGACGGGGTGATCGAGTCGCGTCGTGGGCGCGACCTCTTCGGCGAGGAGCGGCTCGACAACGTCCTGGCGCAGAGCGTGGGGCGGCCCGCGCAAGAAGTGGCGAACGCCGTGCTCGCAGCGTGTCGCGGGTTCGCCGGCGGCGACCTCCCCGACGATTGCGCGATCGTCGTGCTGCGCCGCGCCACGTGAAGCTCCGGCGGGACGGCGGCCGGCCGCTCGTCATCGCGCACCGCGGGGCGAGCGCGGAGGCGCCGGAGAACTCGCGCGAGGCATTCACCGCCGCCGTTGCCGCCGGCGCCGATCTCGTCGAGCTGGACGTGACGCACGGGCTCGTGGTCGCTCACGATGCAGGGACCCCCGGCCTTCACCTCTACCAGGTGCTCGAGCTGCTCGCCGCGCACGAGGTCGGCATCCACGTCGACCTGAAGCAGCCGGGCGACGAGTCCGCGGTCCTCGACGCGATCGACCGGTACGGCCTGCGTGAGCGGGCGATTCTCTCGACGGCGTACCCGCATGTCGCCCGCCTGCTCGGCTCGCTCGCCCCCAACGTGCCGCGAGCGATCGGCTACCCGCGCGACCGGGTCGGCGTCGCCCGCTTCAGCTGGCCGGGGGCGGTCACGCGGCCCGGTGCGGCCGCGCTCCGCGCCGTCATGCCGGCACGCATCCCGCTCCTGCTCGCGCGCACGGGGGCCAGCGTGCTCGCGCTGCACCACACGCTGTGCTCCGCCGCATCGGTCGCAGCTGCGCATCGCCGAGGCGTCCCCGTCTTCGCCTGGACCGCGAACGACCCCGAGCTCATCCGGCGGCTCGCGGGTCGGGGCGTCGACGCGATCGTCTCGGACGACCCAAAACTGGCGCTGGCTACACTGAGCGAGCCGTGAAACCGCTGCACGCAGTGCCTCTCTTCGTGCTCGGGCTTGCGGTCGCCGGTGCGCTCTCGGGGACCGTGATCGCCGACGTCACCACGTCGACCGGAACGTCGACGACCGTGGCCACGACCACGACGGTCGCCACGACCACCACGGCACCCACGACGACCGCCGCGCCGCCGCCGACGAGCACCATTCCAGCCGGCGTGCGCGTGGCCGGCGTGCGCGTCGGGACGCTGACGCCGGCCGACGCAGTCGCAGCGGTTCAGTCGGCGTTCGCACGACCGCTCCCGGTGGTGGTCGACAGGCGAACGCTGGCTCTCGACCCGACGAAGGTCGCGACGGCATATCCCGCGACCGCGGTCGCGAAGGCTCGCGTCGCTTCGCCCGGAACGAACGTGCCGCTCGTCGTGTCGGTCCACGGCCCGCAGCTCCGCGCGTGGATCCACACGGTCGAGAGGCGGTTCGATCGCACGTCGTCCGACGCCGCATTGACGTTCCGGAACGCGAAGCCGGTCATCCGTCACGAGCGCGTCGGCCGCAGCCTCGACGGGAAGCTCGTGCTGGCGCGGGTCCTCAAGGCGCTGCGCTCGAACACGCGGCTGCCGCTGCGTGTGCACACACGTGCCGTCGCGCCCGCCGTCGACTCCGATTCGTTCGCCGACGTGATCGTGATCAACCGTGAGATCAACCGGCTGTTCCTCTACAGCGGCACGAAGCTCGTCCGGACGTTCTCGGTCGCGACCGGGCAGTCGATCTACCCGACGCCGCGCGGCCGCTGGCACATCGTCGTCAAGTGGAAGAACCCCTGGTGGTACCCGCCGATTCAGGACGACTGGGCGAAAGGCCTCAAGCCCGTTCCGCCGGGCCCCTCGAACCCGCTCGGCACGAGGTGGATGGGCCTGAACGCGCCGGGGGTCGGCATCCACGGCACGGACGAGCCGACGTCGATCGGATACAGCGCGTCGCACGGCTGCATCCGCATGCAGGTGCCGGACGCCGAATGGCTGTTCGACCACGTCGACGTGGGCACGACCGTCTACATCGTCTGATGCGCGTCGTCCGCGCCGCCTCAGCCGCCGCCGTCCTCGCCCTGCTCGGGCTGCTCGTGTGGGACGTCGCGCACTCCGGCCACGGCGGGGTCGCCGCGAAGGTCGACAAGGGCCAGACCGTCGCCGCCCCGAAGACGGCGCTGCCGTTCTTCCGCACGAGCGGCGGCACGTTCGACCTGGCCGCCTATCGCGGGAAGGTCGTGGTCCTGAACTTCTGGGCGTCCTGGTGCGCCGACTGCAAGCTCGAGGCAAAGACGCTCCACGATGCGGCCGCAATGTGGGGGTCGAAGGTCGTCGTCGTCGGCGTCGACGGCACCGATCTGAGCGGAGCCGCCGCGAAGTACATGAAGCATTACGACGTCAACTACTCGGTCGTGCGCGACATCGGGGGTCACGCGCAGAGCGTGTGGGGCGTCACGGGGTTCCCGGAGACGTTCTTCATCGACCCGCAGGGACGCGTCATCCCGCCGCACGTCAACGGCCCGATCGACGCGGATCACCTGAAGGCGGCGATCCGGACGGCGCTGGCGACATGAGGCTCGCGCGGGTCGCAGCCGCCGCGGGAGTCGTCGCTCTCGCCTGTGTGCTCGTCTGGCGGCTCGCACATCAGGACAACTCGACTGCCAAGGCGGTGCTGCACAACAAGGTCGTGCCCGCGCCGGCGTTTCGCCTGGCGCGGCTCGGTGGTGGGCCGCCGCTGACACTCGCCTCGCTTCGCGGCAAGGCCGTCGTCATCAACTTCTGGGCTTCCGACTGCGGGCCGTGCAAGCAGGAGATGCCGCGGCTCCAGAGCGCCGCGGCGCGCTGGGCCGGGAAGGGCGCGACCGTCGTGGGCATCGACACGCTCGACAGCCGCGGCGCGGCGAAGGACTTCGCGCGCAAGCACGGCGTCACCTACGCGATCGGGTACGACGACGTCGGAGAGATCGCCACGCGATACGGCGTCGCATGGACCCCGACGACGTTCTTCGTCGACCGCCGCGGCCGCATCGTCAAGCGTGTGCTCGGCCCGGTGCCGCGCTCCGAGCTCGACACCGAGATCAAGCACGCACTGCGCGCGTGAGGCTCATCGCGCTCGTCGTCGCGGCGCTCGTGCTCGCGGCTCCGGCTCTCGCCGGCGGCCCGCCCAGCGCCGCGGCGATCGAGACGAAGCTCGTCTGCCCCGTGTGCCACGAGACGCTCGATCAGTCGACCTCGCTGCAAGCGCAGGAGATGAAGGTCGAGATCAGGAGACGGATCACACAGGGCTGGACCGAGAAGCAGATCCTCGACGAGATGGTCGCGAACTTCGGTCCCGGCGTGCTCTCGACGCCTGCGAAGCACGGCTTCGACCTCGTCGCCTGGGTGCTGCCGATCGGCGGCGCGGTGGCCGGCGTCGTCGCCCTGGGTTTCGGTGCGCGCTACTGGTCGCGCGCGCCGGCCGGCCCGGCGCCGCCCGAGGCGCCGGCACTCGACCCGGAGATCGAGCGCCGGATCGACGAGGAGCTCGCGCGGTTCGATGATTGAGAAGCTCCCCGTCGCGTTCCTCGCGGGGCTCTTCTCGGTGCTGACGCCCTGCGTACTGCCACTCGTCCCGGGCTACCTGTCCGCAGTGTCGGCGGTCGAGGTCGACCGGCTCGGGGAGCGCGGCGTCTCGAAGCGCGTGCTCCTCGCGAGCGTGCCGTTCGTGATCGGCTTCACCGCCGTGTTCGTGCTGCTCGGCGCGGCCGCGGCCGCGGTCGGGAGCACCGTCGACAAGCGGACGCAGATCGAGATCGCCGGCTTCGTCCTCGTCGTGCTCGGGCTTGCGTTCCTTCGCGTCCTGCCGTGGCCGGAGCGTGCCGTCGCGCCGGGATTGCTGCGGCGTGCGCAGGGAAGCGGCTCGCGCGCGCTGCTCGGCGGGGCGTTCGCCGTCTGCGCCGCGCCGTGCATCGGAACCGTGCTCGCCTCGATCCTCGTCCTCGCGTCGTCGAGCGGGACACTGCTGCGGGGCGTCGTGCTCCTCGTTGCGTACTCCTTCGGCCTCGCCGCCGCTTTCGTCGCGGCGGGCATCGCCTTCGCGCACGCCATGCGGGCCTTCCGCTGGGTCCGTGACCACTACGTCGTCGTGCGCGGCGCCTCAGGCGCCGTGCTCGTCGCGCTCGGCCTGCTGCTTTTCTTCGATCGCGACTGGTGGCTCCGCGTCGCGCTCGACCAGGTGTTCACGCGGATCGGCCTCGGCACGCTCTAGGGCCGCCAGCAGCAGTGCGACATCGAGCCCGCGATGCGAGGGCGCATACGCGGAGAGGCGGGTGAGAGCCTTCACCCGCTGGCGCTCGCGCGCCACCGGCCGCCCTCGCACCTCCTGGTAGGCGGACACGACGACGTGAACGAGCCCCTGGAAGAAGTCACGCTCGGTCTGCTCGCACGCCCGCCACGCTTCCTCGAACGCCTCGTGCGCCTCGAAGAACGCTCCGGCGCGTGCCAGCGAAAGGCCTCGCTTGTATGACGCCGTGACGGTGCTAGGGTCGATTGCAGGCATGGCGACGATCCTGTTGTGTGGGGTCGACCTCTTCATCCGCGGCAAGCTCGAGGCGGTGCTTCCCGAGCATCGGTTCACGACGTCGGATGCGGTCGATCCGCCCGATCTCGTGATCGCCGACATCGCCCGGATCGACGCGAACGACGTTGCGGACAACTACCCGGATGTCCCGATCCTCGGCTACACGAATCACACGGACACCGAGGGGCTCCGGCGAGCCCACGCGGCCGGGTTCGACCAGGTGATCGTCAAGTCCGCGCTCTTCGAGCGCACCCGCGAAGTGGTGGGAGGGCTGATCGCGTCTGCCGAGTAGTCGGCTGGGTAGAGTTGCCGCCGTGACGTACATCATCGCCGAGCCCTGTATCGACATCAAAGACCGCTCCTGCGTGGACGTCTGCCCCGTGGATTGCATCCACGAGGCGGGTCGCATCCTCGTCATCGACCCGGAGGAGTGCATCGACTGCTTCGCTCCCGAGGAGACGCTGATCACCTCCTACGGCGTCAAGACCTTCGCCGAGCTCGAGAACCAGCCGTGCCGCATTCTGACCGACCGTGGCTTCAAGCCGGCGGTGGTGAAGCGCTTCCGCAAGAAGCCACTGACGCGGATCCAGTTCGCTCCGGCGTTCGAAGAGCGCGACCGCTACGGCGGCAACCGGCTGACGACACGCAACCTCTCGAGGTTCCGCCGCACGGTGCGGGCCACGCCGACGCACAGCTGGGCGCTCGTCGACGGTCAGCGCACCGACTCGCTCGCGGTGGGGCAGTTCGTCCCCTCGATGAGGTTCGGTGCGAACCGCGAGAACGAGAGCTACCGGCTGGGCGTGCTGCACGGTCTGGTGTATGGAGATGGCTCCTGGAACAAGCTGGAGATTCGCTCGGGCGAGCATCTGCACTACGTTCAGCTCTACGGCGAGCGGGTCGCGAAGTACCGCGACTTCTTCGACCAGGTCAACTTCTCGCCGTCTCTCGACATTCACCCGGGATATGCGGGAACGGGCGTTGTTCGCGCCGGGGTCAACCTGAAGCGGTCTCTCCCCGAGGACGCGGACATGGAATACATCGCCGGTTTCGTGGACGGATGGGTCGCCGCGGACGGCGATCCGGTGAAGGCCGGCTCGTGGCGTCTTCGCTCCACCGATCACGCGGCACTCGCATGGATCGAGCAGGCTGCGCCCGTAGCAGGCTACGTCGTCGTCGGCGCCGGTCAGGAGGGCAGTGTCGAGACGAACTTTGGTGTGCGGAGCCGCCCGATCCGCTGGTTGTACCTCGCGACGCGCGAGGTCTCCTGGCGCGTGATGAGCGTCGAGCAGGAGGAGGCGGAGATCGCGGACACGTTCTGTGCCGTCGTTCCGGAGACGCACATGTTCACCCTCTCGGGAGGTGTGTATACCGGGAATTGCGGCGCCTGCGAGCCCGAGTGCCCTGTCGAGGCGATCTTCCCCGAGGACGCGCTGCCCGAGAAGTGGTCGCCGTTCATCAAGATCAACTACGCCTTCAACGAAGGCTTGGCCGCGGTCGACCCACTCGTCGACGCCTACGCGACCGAGCACAACGTCCAGAACGAGCCGCTGGAGTAGCGAACCGCACGCGACCCGCGTGCGAATACGGCTTTGGAGCACTATGGTCGACGACCTGCACACCCTTTCGGCGCCTTACGCACTCGATGCGCTCTCCCAGGACGAACGAGAGCAGTTCGAGGAGCATCTGCGCACCTGCGACCGCTGCCGGGCGGAGCTCGCCGGCCTGCAGGGAGCCGCCTCCTCGCTCGCCTTCGCAGTCGACGGGCCGGCGCCGCCTACCGCGCTGCGCGCGGCCATCCTCGACGCGGCGCGGGCGGAGCGTCCGAACGTCATCCCACTGCGCCCGCGCCGGACCTTCACGATGGTGGCGGCTGCGGTCGCGGTCGCCGCGTCGGCGGCGGCCGTCGGCTTCGCCGTGTGGGCCGCGTCGTTGCACAACTCGCTGTCGAATTCGCGCGCGGCGATCGGTGTGCTCGCCGATCCCGCGTCCCGTCACCTGCCGGTCGGTGGTTCGCGCGGTGAGCTCGTCGTCGCTCCGTCCGGTCAGGCGGTGCTCGCGCTCCGACTCCCGAAGCTGCCGAGCGGCAAGACGTACGAGGCGTGGATCGCGAATCCGTCGGTGAAGCGAGCAGGGCAGTTCGCCGGCGGTGCGTTCACGCTGCCGCGGCGTCTGAGTCGCGGTGAACAGGTGATGGTGACGATCGAACGTTCCGGCGGTGTCGATGCGCCGACGTCGAAGCCGTTGCTCGCAGTGCGCGTTTGACGCAACTCGAAGTGCGCGCCGTTCGCGACGCACGCGTGTTTTCCTTTCT
>DASXDB010000223.1:0-2960 GCA_036490895.1 Gaiellaceae bacterium | reverse complement strand
CACGGTCGCGTCTGCGATCGTCACGGACTCGCCCCGCTGCAGCGCCCCCCGCTCGGGACCGAACGGGATGCCGAGCGCATCCGCCGCGGCGGCGTCGAACTCGCCCGGCCGGTCGGGCTCGTCGACCGCGTAGCCGACGGCTGAGACGCCGTGGTGCACCGGGAAGACGAGGATGCGGTAGCCGTCCCGCTCGAGTGCGTCGCCCGGCCGCATCTCGACCGTCTCCAGCGGGTAGGCGACCTTGCCGAACACGCGACGCAGGTCGGCGAACAGCTCCCGCAGCCCAGGAGGCCCGTACACAGTGAGCGGCACCTCGCGTCCGCGGAGCGCGAACGTCTTCAGGAGCCCCGGCAGGCCGAGCGTGTGGTCCGCGTGGTAGTGCGTCAGGAAGATCTCTTCGAGGTCGGGCAGCCCGAGCGATGACCGCATCAGCTGCCGCTGCGTTCCCTCCGCGCAGTCGAAGAGCAGCCGGTCGCCCCCGCGGCGGACCAGGAGTGCCGTCGGGGCGCGACCGGCGGTCGGCGCGCTCGCCGAGGTGCCGAGGAAGACGATGTCGAGGTCCACGGCCCCCGATTGTCGCAGTGAGCCCTATGGGAGCACGAGTTGCTGTCCGACCGAGACGTCGGCGCCCGGCAGGTGGTTCGCCTTCTCGATCCGCCAGACCGCCGCGCGCGGGTCGCCTGCGTAATGGCGCTGCGCGATCGACCAGAGCGTGTCGTACGGCTTGACGGTCACCACCTGCTTCCGGCCGTGCGCCTGGGACGAGTGCGCTGTGGCGCTCCAGACGAGCACTGCGACCGCGACCAGGATGAAGATTCGAACGAACATGTGTTCGCCATGCTATCGAACACCTGTTCGCTCTGTCAAGCCCAGGGCGTCGACGAGTTTCGGGGCTCCGAAGCGCACCGGATCGTCGGCCGGCAAGCCGGTCTCCGCCTCGGTCTCCACGATCGCGCGGTGCGCCGCCTCGTCGTCCAGCTCGCGCGTGTTCAACGCGACCGCCAGCACCTTCGCCGGGCGGGAGAGGAGGCTGATCCGCTCGTGCAGGGCGGCGAGCTCGGAGAGCGGCGGGATCTCGTAGCGCTTGTCGCCGTCGACGACCGTCTCGTCTGCCTTGTGGCAGAGGACGTAGGCGTGCGGTGCCGAGCCGTGGATGAGCCCCAGGGTCACGCCGGAGTACGCGGGATGAAGGAGTGATCCCTGGCCTTCGACGAACAGCACCTCGCCACCGCGTCGCACGCCCTCGAGCACGAGCTGCTCGGCGGCGCCGGCGATGAAGTCGGCGACGACGGCATCGACGGAGATCCCCCACCCGGCGATCGCGATCCCGGTCTGACCCGTCGGGACGAACTCGCTGCGGATGCCGCGCGCCTTCGCCTCGCGGTCGAGCTCGAGCGCGACCGTCATCTTGCCGATCGCGCAGTCGGAACCCACCATCAGGATCGAGGTCGCGCCGTGCGTCAGGTTCTCGCCGGTCGGGACGTTCAGGCCGGGCGGCGCCTTGCGGAGGTCACGCAGCTGGACGCCGTGCTCGCGCGCGAGCGCCCCCAACCCGTCGTCCTCGGTCAGGAACTCATGCAGCCCGTTCTCGACGTCGAGGCCTGCAAGGATGCACTCCTCGAGCAGCGCGCGCCACGCCGGTGGGAAACGTCCACCCTGCGTGGCGACACCGACGAGCGCCGTGGTCGGCTCGTACTGCATCGCATCGACCACGGTGCGCACGAGCGGAAAGCCTTCATGCTCCGTCGCCTGGCTCTGCGAGTCGAGCACGCATGCGACGTCGTGCGGCGCGTACCGGATGACGCCGCGTGCGGTCTTGCCGAAATGAGGATCGCCCGAGCGTCCCTCGGCAAGAACGAGCAGCCTACGCGGGCGCAACCCCGAGTCCCGGCCGATCGGATGGAAGCTGGACGCCGTCGACGAACTCGACACCGGGCCACGGATCGTGGGCGAGGAGCAGATTGCCGTCCAGGTCGACGTGGTCCATGAGGCTCGCGATGTGCGCGCCGGGCGCGATCCCGAGGCCGGACTCGACCATGCACCCGAGCATCACGCCGAGCCCCAGAGCACGCGCCGCGTGCACCATCCGCACCGACTCGCGAATGCCGCCCGCCTTCGCGAGCTTGATGTTGATCCCGTGCGCGCGCTCCGCACAGCCCGCGACGGTCGAGAGCCCGTGGCAGTCCTCGTCGACGTAGATCGGGACCTGCGACCGTCGCTTGAGCTCGGGCCCGCCCGGATCACCGGCAGGGAGCGGCTGCTCGCAGTACTGCAGCATCGTCAGCTGCGGAAGGTAGTCGAGCGCTTCGTCGAGCGACCACGCCTCGTTAACGTCGCACTGCAGCGGCAGGTCGGTGACCGAGTGAACGGCGCGCACGCGGTCGGCGTCGAGGCCGTCGCGTCCGCCGAGCTTGAGCTTCAGCCGCTCGAACCCGCGGCCGAGCACCTTTTCCGTCCGCCGCGCCATGTCGTCGGGGTCGCCGAGCCAGATCGTCCACGACGTCGGCGGCCCCGCGCGCCGGAGGCCCAGCAGCCGATAGACGGGCAGCCCGACCAGCTTCCCCTGCAGGTCGTGCAACGCGTGATCGAGGGCTGCACGCGCCGCGTCTTCGGCGGGCGGCACGCGGGCGAAGATCTCGTCGAGTGCGAACGGGTCGTCGCCGGGATCGACCTGCTCGAGCCAGGCGATCGCCGACTCCACGGACTGATCGTAGTGCCCGAGCGGCGCCGCCTCGCCGAAGCCCGAGTGCTCGCCGTGCCGCACCTCGACCTGCACCACGTCCGCCGACTCTTCCGACCCGCGGGAGATCGTGAACGTCTCCGCGAGCTGCACCGTCGCCGTCCGGGCGCTCAACTCCATGCGGGCTAGACTACGCACTCCCCGCGCGCCCGTAGCTCAGGGGATAGAGCGTTCGCCTCCGGAGCGAAAGGTCGCAGGTTCGATTCCTGCCGGGCGCACT
>DASXDB010000222.1:0-7366 GCA_036490895.1 Gaiellaceae bacterium | reverse complement strand
GACGATCTACGGCGGCGCGCTTGCGCCTCGCGGCGTCGACAAGCCGGGCACCGGCCGCGACACGCACTCCCCCACCGCCTTCATCTCCGACCTGGGCGCCGCCTACCGCGCGAGCGGCCGGCAGCTGCCGATCATGGACGCACTGGCGTTCCACCCGTACCCGGAGACCTCGAGCACAGGCCCCAACTTCCCTCACCCGAACGGGACCTCGATCGGGCTCGCCGACTACTCGAAGCTCGTCGCGCTCCTCGGAACGGCGTTCGACGGGACCGCGCAGCGCGGCTCGTCGCTGCCGATCCTGTACGACGAGTTCGGGATCGAGACGACGGTCCCGCCGGCCAAGGCACCGCTCTATACCGGCACCGAGCCGACGACGACCCGCCCCGTCGACGATGCAACCCAGGCGCGGTTGTATGCGCAGGCGATGCAGATGGTCTTCTGCCAGAAGACCGTGATGGGTCTCTTTCTCTTCCACGTGCAGGACGAGGCGGCCATGTCGGCGTGGCAGTCGGGTGAGTACTACGTCGACGGCACACCGAAGTCGTCCCTGCCGGCAATCGCCGCCGCAGCAGCGAGCGTGCATCGTGGCGTCGTCGCATCCTGCCCCGGGCTGCTGCTCACGCCCAAGCTCGTCGTGCGAGCATCGAAGCCCACCAGGACGGGTACGAAGATCAAGCTCACATGCTCGCTCGACTGCAACTACACCGTTTCGCTCGACCGCCGGCGCCTCGCCGGCTCCGCCGTCGGCCGAGTCGCAACCACGCTCGTCTTCAAGGGCGCCCTGACGCCGGGGCGGCACATCGTCGCCGCCCGCGCGTCCGCCGTCCTGAACGCCGGCCCGCCGGCGGCCACGCGGCTCTCGTTCTCCTCGCGCTGACCGCAGCGCTCGCCGCGTGCGGCGGCGCCCACAGGCCCGCGCTCACGGTCGGCGCGGTGGACGACGCATCGAAGTGGGCGCCGGACGCGCGTGGTCCGATGCAGCTCGCGCGGAACGCCGGGCTGAAGGCGATCGTGCTGAGCGCAGTCTGGAAGCAGGGATCGTCGTCGGCGACCGACCTGCCGCCACTCCGCCGCGCCGTGCTCGCGGCGAAGGCCGAGGGTATCCAGCCGCAGCTCGCCGTGTACCAGCTCAGCTCCTCCACGCCGCTCGACGATGCGTCGCGGGCTGCGTTCAGCGAGTACGCGGCCGAGCTCGTCCGCGCGCTGCCGTCCGTGCGAACCGTGCTCGTCGGCAACGAGCCGAACCTCAACCTGTTCTGGATGCCGCAGTTCGACGCAGGCGGCGGCGACGCAGGGGCGGCGAACTACGAGCAGCTGCTCGCGACGACTTACGACGCGCTGAAGCGCGCCGACCCGAAGCTCACCGTCGTCGGAGGCAACCTCGCGCCGCGCGGAGGCGACAACCCGGCGGCGTCGCGGCAGACACACTCGCCGACGACGTTCATCAAGGACCTCGGCGCGGCGTATCGCGCGAGCGGCCGTACCGTGCCGCTGATGGACATGTTCTCGATCCACGTCTACGGCGAATCGCCGAAGATCCCGCCGTCGTTTCGCCATCCCCACACGACGTCGATCGGGATCGCCGACTACGGCAAGCTCGTCTCGCTCCTCGGGCAGGCCTTCGACGGGACGGCGCAAGAGGGGTCGAGCCTGCCGATCGTCTACGGCGAGTACGGCGTCGAGACGAACGTGCCGGCGGACCATGCAGGCGCCTACACCGGCAACGAGGTCGTGCCGACGGCCACGGCGGCGACGCAGGCGAGCGATTACCGGCAGGCGATCGAGCTCGCGGCCTGTCAGAAGAACGTGCGCGCGCTCGACTTCTTCCACGTGGTCGACGAGTCGAGCCTTCCCGGCCTCCAGAGCGGGTTGTACTACGCGGACGGCCGCCCGAAGGTGAGCCTCGCCTCGGTGCGCGGCGCAACCGAGCAGCCGGGCTGCCGAAGCTAGAGTCGCGTCGTGAGCGAGCCGATCGCCCATCGCCTGACCGGCATCTCGCCCAGGGCGTACCAGCACCCGGCCGACGCGGCGGCCACCGCGGCGCTCCAGTCGATCCCCGGTCTCGACGCGGTCGTTCGCAAGTTGATCGAGTTCCGGTACGAGCGTGCCTTCCGGCAGGCCATGCTCGCGGCGTCCGTGCGCATCGGCCCGGATCAGCTGCCGGACGTCTGGGCGTCCTACACCCACGCGCTCGACACCCTGGACATGCCCGGGCTCTACGACCTCTACCTCACGCAGGCACCGGTGGCGAACGCGCTCGCAATCGGAGCCGACAAGCCGATGATCGTCGTCTTCTCCGGCTCGCTCTCGCTGTTCGAGCAGGACGAGCTGGAGACGGTCCTCGCGCACGAGATCGGTCACATCCTGTCGGATCACGTGCTCTACCAGACGGCGCTGCAGATCATCCTGCGCCTCGTCCCGCTCGGACGCATTCCCGCCCTGGCCGGCCTCCCCTTGATCGCGATCCGCTCCGCCCTGCTCGAGTGGTCGCGGGCGGCGGAGCTCTCGAGCGACCGGGCGGCGACGCTCGTGAACCGCGATCCTCTGATCACCGCGCGGACGCTGATGGTCCTCGCCGGCGGCGTCGGGTCGAAACGCCTCAACATCGACGCGTTCCTCAGGCAGGGACAGGACTTCCACGAATGGTCGTCGGCGTGGGACCGCCTCTCGCGCCTCATGTCGCAGCTGAACCTCACGCACTCCTACCCGGTACGGCGCGTGGCCGAGCTCATGGACTGGGTTCGCGCGGGCGAGTACGACCGGATCATCGGCGGCGACTACCTGCACCGGGACGCGGACCCGGAGCCGCGCGAGCACGCCGGCAAGGCGTACGAGCACTATCGCGAGCGCTTCCGCCGAACGTTCGAGGACGCCGGCGAGTCGCTCGAACGCGCGATCGACCGGATGTCGGAGTGGCTGCAGGGGCGGCGCTAATCTGATGTCGATGCCCGAGCACGCCGGCCAGTACGTCGCCTACACGTTCTTCCGGATCGATCCGGCCTGGCGGCGCCTGCCGGTCGAGGAGCGCGCTGCGGCGAAGGAAGCCTTCGCCGACGTCGTCGAGGAGCACGCCTCGCGGTTCGAGCACGTGCGTGCGTACTCGGTGACGGGTGTGCGACCGGATGCCGACTTCTTCCTCTGGAAGATCAGCGAGCGCTACGAGGACTTCGGCGAGCTGGGAGCCGCGCTCAACGCGACGCCGCTCGCCGGCTGGCTGGAGACGCCGTACAACTACCTCGCGACGACGCGCGCGTCGCAGTACACGTCGGCGCGCAAGGCGCGCAAGGTCGTGCCGAAGGGAAACACCTATCTCGTCGTGTACCCGTTCGTGAAGGTCCGCCCGTGGTACTCGCTGTCAGAGGAAGACCGGCAGCGCGCGATGGACGAGCACATCGGCATCGGGCGAGAGGAGTTCCCGGGGATCCACAACCACACGACGTACTCGTTCGGCATCGACGACCAGGAGTTCATGACCGCGTTCGAGTGCGACGAGCCGGCCGACTTCATGCACCTGATGCTCCGGCTGCGCGACAGCAAGGCGTCGCGCTACACCGAGCGCGACACACCGATCTTCGTCGGGCAGCACATGCCACTGCGTGAGGCACTCGACCGCCTCGACGGCGTGGCGGTCAGAGAACCGAGCGCTGCTCGCGCCACGTCGTGAAGCCGACGTAGACGCAGATCGCGCCTACGACGAGGGCGGCGAGGACATCGCGGCCGGTGACGCCGATCACGACCCACCAGCCGACGTCGAGGACGAACAGGCCGACGGCGGCGTAGAACACGCGCGACGAGCGCGCCGGCCATGTCTCGATCTCGCGCCGGCCGATGTCCCGCCAGAAGAAGTACGCGACGACGCCGATCACGATGAAGAACGCAAACCGGAGGAGCGTCGCAGCCGTCACCAGGGCCGTCTCCTGGTTCAGCAGCACGATCGCGAGGGCGAGGCCCGCGAGGATCGCGAGGTTGCGGAGAAACGGGCTCATGCGGTCATGAACGCGCGAACGCCGAGGGCGGCTGCGACGAGTGTCGCGACCGCGAACCACAGCAGGCGGGCGCGGGGCTCCGCCGGCGCGTACAACCAGGGCGAGAGCACCGCCAGAAGCGCAAACGTCCCGTAGGCGTAGTGGAGGTGATCCTTGGCGCGGTGGTGGTCCGAGAGGAGCAGGAGTCCGAGCGCGACTTGCGCGACGAGGAGGGTCTGCGCGAGCGCGAGGACCTGCGTGACGAGGGAGCCGGCGTGCGACCGCCGCGCCCAGAAGGCTGCCGCCGACGCGGCAACGCAGACTCCGATCAGCAGGAATGCGTTGATGTGGTGCGCCGTTAGCATCGCCGACGACGAACGCTACCGGGAGGATCGACGTGATCGAAGAAGGAACGCCCGCACCCGACTTCGCTCTGCGGAGCGACACCGGCGAGACGATCAGGCTTTCCGAGTTGCGCGGGAAGCCGGTCGTCCTCTACTTCTATCCCAAGGACGACACAACCGGCTGCACGACGCAGGCCTGCGGGATCCGCGATGCGTATGCCGAGTTCGAGCAGGCGGGCGCGGTCGTGCTCGGTGTCTCACCCGACGACGAGGCGTCGCACGTCAAGTTCAAGGAAAAGTACGACCTTCCGTTCACGCTGCTCGTCGACACGGATCACGAGGTCGCCGACCTCTACGGCGTCTGGGGCGAGAAGAAGTACATGGGCCGGACGTACCTGGGCGTGAGCCGATCGACGTTCGTGATCGCGGAGGACGGGACCGTGAAGCGTGCCTTGCACAACGTCAAGCCGGCGACCCACGCAGACGACGTGCTGGCGATCCTCGCCGCCTAGGTGAGGGCGACAGTCGTCTCGTCGCGCTCGGTGGCGTAGCCGTCGCCGAGCTTCTCGCGCAGCGTCGCGGCGAGCTCGCCGTTCTGCTCGAGCTCCTCGACGATGTCGGCCCCGCCGACCAGCTCGCCCTTGACGAACACCTGCGGGATCGTCGGCCAGCCGGAGATCGTCGACAGGTCCTGGCGGATCTGCGGATCCGGGAGGATGTCGACCGCCGTCACGGGCGCGCCGGCCCGGCGGAGCGCCTGCAACGCCCGGTCGGAGTTGCCGCACATGACGAACGACGGTGTCCCTTTCATGAACAGCGCAACGTCCGAGGTCTCGATGACGTCCTTGATCTTGTCGCTGTAGCTCACGGTCAGCCAGCTCCCTTCGTCTTGATGCGCAGCTCGTGGATGGTTCCGTCGCCGAGCGGCGCCGACAGCGCCTCGTAGACGCGCCGGTGCTGCTCGACGAGGGAGAGGCCCGAGAGCGACGGCGCGGTGACGACCACCTGGAAGTGGTCGCCGCCGCCGGTACGGTCGATGACGTCGAGCTCGGTCGCGTCCGGGAACGCGCGCTCGAGCAGATCCCGCAACGGTTGCGTGCTCACGCTTCGATCGTAGCGAGTGACCCCCGCTAGACTGCGGTTCCGCGCGGATGTGGCGGAATTGGTAGACGCGCACGGTTCAGGTCCGTGTGCCCTTATGGGCGTGGAGGTTCAAGTCCTCTCATCCGCACTCCCTCAGGTGCTTCGCCGAGGCAGGCGCCTACCCCGGCGGAGCAAAAGCTCGACTAGCAGCAGCCGCTCGAGCAGCAATCGCTGTCGCAGCAGCCTTCCGTGCAGCAGTCGCTCGTCATCGTCCACCTCCTTCATCGATGGTTGTCGATGTACTATATTGACATACTTCGATGAAGAAGCTTCCTATCGTCACTCCCATCTGCTGCGCCCCCGGGATAGCCCCGGTCTCGCCGGAGATCGCCGAGCGGCTCGCGTCGCAGTTCAAGGCGCTCGCGGACCCGACACGCGTCGGGATCGTCAACCGCCTCGCCGCGGCGAGCGAGGTGTGCGTGTGCGACCTGACGTCCGTCTTCGACCTTTCACAACCGACGGTCTCCCACCACCTTCGTGTGCTCCGCGAGGCGGGCCTGGTCGACGCAACCAAGCGCGGGACGTGGTCGTACTACCGGCTCGTCCCCGATGCGATCGAACCGCTGCGACTCGCGCTCGGCGGCTAGTGGCGCGGGCCGCGCCCACGACTACGGTGTGACCGTGGGCGGAAGGACGGGACTGGCGGCGGCGATGATGGTCGCAGTGGCCGCGGTCTCGGCGACCACCGCATTCGCAGATCGCGCGGTCGTCGGTCGCAGCGCCCCTGGACCCTGGGCGGGCGGTGCGAGCGTCCAGACGCCGACCGAGCAACTCGCCGCACGGATCGCCTCCCATATCGCCGGGCACGCGGTCACGGTTCGCTGTGACCCCGCGTCGGTCTTTCGGGCGTTCGGCGGCGGCGACGCCACCGGCTCCGTCCCGAACCGTGTCGATCCGACCACCGGTCGGTACGCGGAGACGAGTCGCGTGATCCATTTGAACCCGGGGACGTGCGGGTCCTTGCAGGCGTTCGCGCAGGCCCCGGTCAAGCCGACGCGCTGCAAAGACACCGCGGGTCGTGCAGTGCCGTGCTTCACCGCGCGCCGGGTCACGCCTGCGACGGCGCACGAGTCGTATCTGTGTGCGCCTCGCCCGTCGGGCTGCTTTGCGGTCGGGACCGGCAACAGCGCCTTCTGGCATCGCTACGCGCGGGACGCGTATGCGATCTGGGTGCTGGCGCACGAGGCGATTCACGCCGGACAGGCCGTCAAGGGCGGGCCGCAGGTCGCCGACAGCGTGGTCGAGGTGCAGGCCGACTGCTACGGCCTGCAATGGATCCCGTGGGTCGCGACGCAGCTCGGGGACAGGCTCGACGACGCCGAGGCGATCGCGAGCTACGACTGGCTGGTCCAGTACCCCCAGAAGTCGCGCGAGCCCCCCAGGCCGTACTGGTCGTCCGCCTGCCATGCCGGCGGCACGCTGGACATACGCGCCGCGGGCTCGACGTTCTGGCCCTGACCGCGAGACGACGCTAGCGCTGAAAGAGCAACTGCGCCTCGAGGTCGGCGATTCGTGCAGCCATCGCCTCGATCTCGGTGGCCAGCGACCGTGCCCACGTCATCCCGAAGTCGTTCGGGAACGCGAGCATCCGCTCGGTGAGCTTGTCGTGCTGGCGAAGCAGATCGCGCTGACGATGCTGGAGATGCGCGAGCTCGGCCGCCAGCGCGTCGGTATCCGGGAGCTTCTCGACCGCCATCACTGCTCGTATCGGCAGAGCCGGGCAGGCACCTGAGCACGAGAAGTAGGACGACGCCGGTCGGGCGCGAAGACAGTTCCCGGCATCCGTCGCTCAGGCCCGAGGGGGAGCCGGATGCCGGCCGCGGCGGCGGCGGCGGCCGAACTCTCCCCCGGTCCGCCGCCCCGCCGCGTAAGCGCAGGAACCGCGGCTACGATGCTGCACTCTGAGACGCCTTC